>NZ_CALXIN010000043.1 GCF_944388365.1 uncultured Negativibacillus sp.
CGCCTCTCCACCTAAAGCTTAATATTTCCTACCAGGGCTCTTTTTTGTACTGTCTGCACAATCTGGGGCAGTTCAGTCTGCCGAAGGTGTTTTTTGCTGTGTGAATATCGGAACACAAAGCCCCCTTGTAAATCTGAGTCAATCTGGTAGAATGAAGCACAAGAAGATTGACTGAGCAGTCAATATGCAGGGGGAAAGAGGATGAAGCAACAGCAGCAGAGCAGGCCATTTGCCAGTCTGCCCAAAGAAAAGAAAAGCCGTATCCTGACGGCAGCCATGGAAGTTTTTGCCAAGAACGACTACAAGCGAGCATCCACCGATGAAATTGCCAGCAAGGCGGGCATCTCCAAAGGATTGCTGTTTTACTACTTCAGGGATAAAAAGACGCTGTATCTGTATCTGGCAGACTATCTGAAAAGGATGATCGAAGCCCATCTGCAAAAGGAAGTGTTGGACGGCATCGACGACTTTTTTGACCTGTTGGATTACGGAATGGAGCGCAAGGTCTGTCTGATGGAAAAGATGCCCTGGGCGCTCAATTTTTCGGTGCGGATGTATTATAACACCGATAAAGAGGTGGGTATCAGCGTACAAAAGTATATTGTTGAAATGACAAATCAGCTGTATCATCTTTATTTTTCACATATTGATACCCACAAGTTTCGAGAAGATGTTCAGCCGCAGCAGGTGCTGCAGATGCTGATTTTTCTGGTGGACGGCTATCTGCACTGGCAGATGATCAGCGGAGAGCAAATCAGACTGGAGCCGCTGGTGGAGGAATATCAAAAATGGAAACAGATGTTAATCAAATACGCATACAGGGAGGAGTATCAACAATGAGCAAACCGATGATAGAAGTAGCAAACCTGACCTGTGATTATGGACACGGACGCGGTGTGTTCGACCTGAGCTTTACTGTGTATCAGGGAGAAGTATTTGGATTTCTGGGACCGAACGGTGCCGGCAAAACGACGACCATCCGGCAGCTGATGGGATTTGTCCGTCCTGACAGAGGCAGTGCGAAGATACTGGGTTTGGACTGCTTTGCACAGAGTTCGAAAATCCAGTCCAATGTGGGTTATCTGCCTGGGGAGCTTGCACTGATGGAGGATATGAGCGGCGAAGGATTTTTAAAGCTGATCGCGGGAATGAAGGGGTTGCGAGATCCCAGCCGGATGGAAGAGCTGTGCAATTTGTTTGAGCTCAATCCTCACCAGCGGATTCGTCGTATGAGCAAGGGAACCAAACAAAAGCTGGGACTGGTATGTGCCTTTATGGGCAGCCCCGAGATTTTGATTCTGGACGAACCGACCAGTGGACTGGACCCGCTGATGCAAAACCGCTTTACCCAGCTGCTTCTCAAAGAAAAGGAGCGTGGAGCAACCATTCTGCTGTCCAGTCATCTCTTTGAGGAGACGGAAAAAACCTGCGACCGTGTAGCGATACTGCGCGCCGGACGTCTGGCTGCGGTAGAGCAGATGCAGAAACTGCGTGACAGCCGTACACGCAGCTATACCTTTGTCTTTCCCGATGAGCAGCTGGCACAAAAGGCGCTGGCACAATGGGGCGGCAAAGGACAGCTGGAGGCAAACAGCCTGTCCGTGACGCTGGACAATGCCGCCGGTTTGCCGGAGCTGCTTGGGATTGCAGCCGAGTGCAAAGCGTGTGACCTGCGGGAAAAAAGTCAGACACTGGAGGAACTGTTCCTGCATTTTTATGGGGAGGTGCAGCAGGATGCATAAAGCATTATTTTGCAGAGATGTACAGACGCTGTGGAAGCCGTGGCTGATTTTCAGCGCAATTCTTACCATGTATATCGTTGTTATTATCAGTATGTTTGATCCGTCGCTAGGGGAAAGTCTCAATCTGATGATGGAGTCGATGCCGGAGCTCTTTTCTGCCTTTGGAATGAACAATCCAGGGGCGACACTACTCGACTTCATCGCAAACTACCTGTATGGATTTTTGCTGATCTGTCTGCCGTTGGTGATGGAACTGATTATGGTCAACATCCTGATGACCCGCTATCTGGACCGCGGTGCAATGGCGTGGCTGCTGGCAAGTCCCAACAGCCGCACAAAGATTGCTTTCACACAGGCGGCTGCACTGGTGGCGGCAGTGCTGGTGCAGATGGCATACATCACCGCAGTTGGAATTGTCTTTGCTCAAATTTCCTTTGGAGGAGAGCTGGACATCGGACGGTTTTTGTACCTGAATGTCGGACTGTTTGGACTGCATTTGTTCCTGTCGGGACTGTGCTTTTTGGGAAGCTGTCTGTTTCAGGAGGGACGCTATGCGCTGGGATTTGGAGGAGGACTGGGAATTTTGTTTGTCCTGTTCCAGATGCTCAGCCAGGTGGGAGAAGAGGCGGAGTTCTTAAAATATCTGACGCCGCTGACTTTGTTTGACCCAAAAGCGCTGGCAATGGGAGAAACGGTCTGGCCGTCGATTTTGGCACTGTACCTGGGCGGCGCGGCGCTGTATGGAATAGGAATCTTCTTCTTTGGCAAAAAGGATCTCAGTTTATAAAAAACGGCAGTCACTCGAAAATCAAAGAGTGACTGCCGCTTTTTTGTGCTCTGTTCAGGTGAAGTCAACCAATTTGCAGAAATTCACAGTGCTGTTTGTCAGGATAGTAGATGCTTTTCGCTGCCGCCTATTTTTTGACACCGGCAGAAATGGCGATCACAGAAACAATCTGCTCGATATGACGAACCATCTGACAAACCAGCTGGCCATTGACCGATTCCGTCACCGTCTGGAGCCGGTCCTTCATCTGCTTTTGCTGGGAATCGGAGAAGTATTCTTTGAGCATCTTGCTGTGGTCAAGCAGCACCATCAGAGCAGCAGTGTTTTCGGACAGCTTGCTTTTGCCCAGAAATTCGGTGCGCACGCCGTCGATAATCTGGTTGATAATTTCTGCCGAGGGCAGATAGCGCTTGCTTTTTGCAAACAGTCCGCCGGAGGAGACGGTGACCAGATTTAACCCAGCAAGGCTGTCACCAATCGAGTTAAACAGCTCGCTGAATTTTTTGTCGGTCAGCGACATGTTGTAGGCGTCCATCAGCTTGATGATTTTGATCGGGCTTTTGTCCGCGATAAAATCATACAGCGGTTTGAGGTGGCTGCATGTTTCGGGCAGAGGCTGGATGGCAGCGACCGTTTTCTGTTCAATGCGTACACAGCCCGCCAGCTTTAAATCGAGCAAGGCAGCGGCAATCATGCAGACGCGCTTTTCGGCGGCATAACCGGAGATTTTTCCTTTGTTGTTGACGATGCAGATCAGGTGTTTTTGAGAAAGGGTCAGGTTCTTCATGGGGATTCCTCCTGTACGGTATCATAGGTTCCTGTTGACAGATTACTTGCTGTTTATGATTTAAAATATCGCAAACGGGCAGTCATGTCAAGAAAACAAAAAGCAGGGGAGGAAGGTTCCTCCCCTGCAGCAATGTGATTATGGACGAATCAAAAAGGCGCGCAGGATGTTGGCAGTTGGAAAATCCTTTTTGCCTGCGCCCAAGCCGACCTTTTCGATGACAAAGGATTCGGGCAGATCGTGGCTCTGGGACAGGTAGGCAGCGATGGCGGCACCGGTCGGTGTGACCATCTCTCCGCGGTTTTTGGTGATGCGCAGACGCAGTGCATGGTCAGCAGCGATGTTGACCACTGCCGGAACAGGAACCGGCATCAAGCCATGCTGGCAGTGGACATAGCCGGCGCCTTCGTACAGTTCGGAGACGACCGCTTCGGTGATGTCCAGATTGTCCAGACAGATGGCAGCAGCGACGATATCCACGATGGAATCGACAGCGCCGACCTCGTGGAAGTGTACCTCATCCTCTGGGATGCCGTGTGCCTTGGACTCGGCAGCGGCGATAATGCGGAAGATGTCCTTGGCAATCTGTTTGGCGCGGTCGGTAATCTCAGCGCGGTCGATGATGGCAAAGATGTCGCCAATGTTGCGATGAACATGGCTGTGTCCATGGGCATGGTCATGTGGATGCTCATGATGGTGCTCGTGTACATGATGGTGTTCGTGCTCGTGGCAATGCTCGTGGCAATGTTCATGTTTATGCTTTTTGTGTTTATGATCGTGTCCGTGGCAGCACTCGTGTTCATGCTCGTGGTGATGCTCGTGGCTCTCCTCAACAGGAATTTCCAGCGATGGTGCCGGTGCAACTGCCTCAGCGGCTTCGTGTGTGTGCTCGTGCTCATGTTCGTGGCAGTGCTCATGTTCGTGGCAATGCTCATGTTCATGGCAGTGCTCATGCTCATGGCAGTGCTCATGTTCGTGGCAATGCTCATGTTCGTGGCAATGCTCATGATGATGGTCATGCGGCGGTTCATCGAGGATAACGTCAAAATCGCAGGCGTCGATGCCGTTTTTCTTGACGCGGCCGATGGACAGCTGATAGCCAGGCAGATTTATGCTGGCAAGTCCGTCGAGCAGCACCTGCTGATCGGCGCCGAGGTCGAGCAGTGCAGCGACGGTCATATCTCCGCTGATACCGGAGTAACATTCCAGATAGAGCTTGTTTGGCATAGATAAAACTTCCTTTCCTGAAAAGTATAAGCGAAAAGTATTTTACTTTTGGCAGACCAGACGGTTGATCTGTGCGGCAAGATAGCCTGCGCCAAATCCGTTGTCGATGTTGACAACGGCGATTCCTTCCGCGCAGGAGTTGAGCATGGTAAGCAAGGCGGATAATCCTCCGAAGCTTGCGCCGTAGCCGACCGAGGTGGGCAGCGCGATGACCGGTTTGTCCACCAGTCCTGCCAGCACGCCCGCCAGTGCGCCTTCCATGCCGGCGACAGCGACGATGCAGTTGGCGCTGCGGATCTCGTCGAGGCGGGCAAACAGCCGATGGATGCCGGCAACGCCGACGTCGTAGAAGCGCTGGACGTTGGCGCCCAGAAATTCGGCGGTTTGGGCGGCCTCTTCAGCGACGGCGATGTCCGAGGTACCGGCGGTGCAGACAGCGACCTTGCCGACCGGTTCATTTTCATGGACACCCAGCCGAAGGATGCGGGATACAGGGTCATAGATTGCCTGCGGAAGCACCGCCTGAACGGCGGCAGCCTGTTCGGCGCTGGCACGGGTGCCCATGACACAGGTGTTTTCCGAGGCAAAGGTCTGATAGATCGAGATCAGGTGGTCGGTTTGTTTTCCGGCACAGTAGATAACCTCGCCAAAGCCGGAGCGCACCTTGCGGTGATGATCGAGCTTGGCAAAGCCGAGGTCCTCATAGGGCAGGTCTTTGAGCAGCTGGCAGGCAGTTTCGATCTTCATACTGCCCGACTGCACCTGCTGCAAAATTTCTTGAAGCTGCATCAACATTCCTCCTCTTCCAAAAGGGGTACAGTACATTTTCCTCAATTATAGCAAGTTTATATCAGATTTGCAAAAGAGAAGTGAAAAACAGGACAAGATGTGATAAAATAGGAGAGCAGAGAACGATTCATCTATATTTTTATATAAGGAAGGAGTGTTTCCATGGAAACAATACAGATGCTCAAAACACTTTGCCAGGCAGCCGGAGTTGCCGGTGGAGAGGAGCGCGCACTGGAAGCAGCCGAACAGATCTGTGCAGGGCTGGGCAAATGCAGCCGCACCGTTCACAAGAGTCTGGTGTGTGAGGTCATGGCGCCACAGCAGGGCCGTCCACACCTGCTGCTGGATGCGCACATCGACGAGATCGGTCTGACCGTCACCCACATCGAGGACAACGGCTTTTTGCGTGTTGCTCAGTGCGGCGGCGTAGACCGCCGTCTGGTGATGGCTTCGCCGGTCATTGTCCACACCAAAGATGGGGATATCCCAGGTGTGATCGGCAGCATCCCACCGCACATCCAGACCGGCGACAAGAAGAACCCGAAGATTGACGAAATCTGGGTGGATGTCGGCATGAGCGGACAGGAGGCAAAGGAAAAGATCGAGCTGGGCGACAAGCTGAGCTTTGTCGGACCATTTACCGAGATGGAAAATGATCTGGTGTCCAGCAAGGCGCTCGATGACCGCTGCTGCTGCGTCGCCATCATCAAAGCGGCAGAGCAGATCAAAGCCTACTGGAAGGAACATCACCTCGAGCCAATTGGTCTGACCGTCCTGCTCAGTGCACAGGAGGAAACCGGAGGTCTGGGCGCACAGACTGCCTCCTTTGCCATCGACCCGACCGAGGCGATCGTTGTGGATGTCACCTTCGGCACCACACCGGAGATTGCAGACCGCCACTGCGGCGACCTGAACAAAGGCGCTATGGTCGGCATGGGAGCAACCCTCAGCCGTCGGATGGCGCGTGAGATCATCGAAGCAGGCAAAGAGGAGAACATCCCGTATCAGGTAGAGGTTATGGGCGGCGGACATACCGGCACCAACGCCGATGGCATCGTCAAGGTGGGCGCAGGCATCGAAACCTGCTGTGTTTCCATCCCGCTGCGCTACATGCACACACCGATCGAGACCATCTCGGTGCGCGATGTGGATGATACTGCCAAACTGATTGCTGCGTATGCAAAACGACTTGCCACAAGATAGGAGGAAACGAAGATGGAACAGACAAAACAGCTGCAACTGCTAAAGGAGCTTTGTGAAATCGACGGGGTATCCGGTTGTGAAGGCAAGGTAGCCCAGTGGCTCAAAGAGCATCTGCCGGAGGATTGCACCGCTCATCTGGATGCACGAGGCAACCTGATCTGCGAGAAAAAGGGAAAACAGACCCCGAAAAATAAAATGATGTTTGCTGCTCACATGGATGAGGTCGGCTTTATCATCACCTATATCGAAGAAAGCGGTCTGCTGCGCTTTGACGCAGTAGGCGGCGTAGATACCCGCGTGGTCGTCGGCAAACCGGTCCGTCTGGAAAGCGGCAAGGAGGGTGTTGTCGGTGCAAAACCGATTCATCTGCAAAGTGCCGATGAGCGCGAAGCAACACTGAAGTATAAAGATCTGTACATCGACATCGGTGCAAAGAGCCGCGAGGAAGCAGAGAAGTTTGTACAGCAGGGCGATTTTGCGACCTTCCGTCCGCAGTTTGTACAGATGGGCAACTGCATCTGTGCGCGTGCGCTCGATGACCGCATCGGCTGTCTGCTACTGCTCGAGCTCCTGCACGAGGAACTGCCGTACGACATCACCGTTGTGTTCAGTGCACAGGAAGAGATCGGCGGCGCTGCCGGCAACGCTGCCTTTGCAGTAAAACCGGATATCGCTGTCGCTGTCGATACCAACACCGCAGCGGACGTTCCAGGAGTAGCGGCCTCCAAAAATGTCTGCGCTCTGGGCAAGGGTCCGGTGCTGACCTTCCAGGACAAGGGTGGATTTGCTGACCGCGACCTGTTCAGAATGGCAAAGGAAATCTGCAAGGAGCAGGAGATTCCATACCAGATCAAGAATCAGGTTGTCGGAGCGACCGATGCTGCCGGTATGGGCAAAGCTGCTGCCGGATGCCGCACACTGGCGATGGCAGTTCCGACCCGTTATATTCACTCTCCATCCTGCGTATTTGACCCGAAGGATCTGGAGCCAACTGCCAAGCTGCTTTCGGCAATGGTAAAACGCTTTGGTGAAATGTAAGGAATAGGACAGGGCTGGCGGCAGTGTCCAGATTTTGGCTGCCGCCGGCTTTTGCCGGTATTCAAAATGGGATAAAATCTTCTCCGCAAAGATGGCGGAGAAGATTTTATCCGGTTTGTTCTTACAGAAGAGCGGAGAGGAGGAAAAGGGATGATTCGTCTGGCACAGGAAAGCGATGCACAGGCAGTACTTCGTCTTTGTCGGACAGATGACTGGGACGGAACAGCAGTATGGTCCGATTTTACGGCAAAGCAAAAAGGTGCAGATACCTGGGGATACTGCGACATCTGGCTTGGATTTGATGCAGATCATTTTAAGCAGCCCTCTTATCTTCTCTGCCGTCATACTGCTTTGTATCGGCTGGTCGGGAAACCGGCTTCACCCGATGGGTGGCAGGAGCTGCACGACTTTCTCACAACGTTGCCGGAGGGTGCTCTGTCGGCAGAATATTCTGTTATGGAGGAGTATTCCCGATATTTCCCTGCTTCTCAGCCGATTGCAAAGCATGTCCGCATGGTTTGCAAACATCCTGTGGATGTGGCAGGCATAGACGAGGTCAACATCTGCGCCGATTTTGGAGCAACCTATGATGCCCGTGCTGCACAAAGCCCGGGATTTGCAACCCATGTCACCAGAGAAGAATACATTCGAGTAATGAATTATTCCGTTTTGGGCAGCAATCAGGCGTTTGAACTGCGAAAAGACACAAAGCCTGTGTCGGAAGGAATCATCATCCTTTTTGAAGAACTTCCCTGCGGCCTGATTACCGACATCTATACCATGCCGCTGGCAAGAGGACATGGTTATGCGGCACAGGTGGTTGCTTACCTGTGCAAACAGGCACTCGAGGCAGGAAAGACGCCAATT
This sequence comes from uncultured Negativibacillus sp., assembly GCF_944388365.1. Classification (GTDB taxonomy): domain Bacteria; phylum Bacillota; class Clostridia; order Oscillospirales; family Ruminococcaceae; genus Negativibacillus. The sequence goes on from NZ_CALXIN010000043.1 coordinate 8,441, forward strand.
CTGGATTGCGATTCTTTGCAGCTGGAGCGGTATTACAGCAGCCTTGGATTTGAAACATGCGGATATTGGTCGGAGTGTCCACTGCCGCGCAAAGTATCCTGAGATGAGAGGAGGAAACAAAGGTGATTCGTCTGGCAACAAAGGAGGACGAACAGGTGGTTATCCGTCTGTGCAGCAAAAATGCGTGGGACGGAACAACCATTCTCTCGGCCTATCAGTCAAAATGTGAGGATGTCCACAATGCCGACTGGCAGTACTGCGACCTGTGGGTTGGGGAGAGCGGCGCCCAAAAGAAAAATGCACAGTATCTGCTGTGCCGTCAGGGACAAAACTTTCATATCGTGGGCAAGCCCCATTCCAAACAGCGGTGGCAGGAGCTGCACGACTTTTTGTCGATGCAGGCAGCCGGTTCCCATCTGATCGCCGATCAGACGCTGCTGGAGGAGTACGAATCACAGTTTCCGTCCTCCTTCTGCCAACAGACCACCGGAATAGTGGCTCCGCGGATGCTCTCCACCCACCTGCCCGAGGAGATGGAGGACAGCTCTGTACAGGAGAGTCAGAGTCTGTGGGGCATCTATGACCTGCTTGCCGCCGCCAAACCTGAGATGCTCAAAAAGGTGAGCAAGGACGACTATACGGCGCGGATGCGCTTTTCCCAGCGCGGAGGCGCAAAGTTTTTTGAAATTTTAAACGATACACAAACCCCAGTTTGTATCGGTGCGATTCTGCTGCCGGAGCAAGGAGACTACGGACTGATTTTTAATATCTGTACCCATCCGCAGTGCCGCGGCAGAGGATATGCCAGAAAAATGGTGATGCGTCTGTGCATGGAGGCGTATTTGCAGGGCAAAACGCCGGTGCTCGACTGTGCATCATCGGAATTGGAAGAATATTACAGCCGCCTTGGTTTTCAGACCGTTTCCCACTGGGGAAAACGTCTGCTGACAGGGTGTGTTGTTCAAAAGGAAGAGCAATAAAAAAGGAGAAGTTAGACCCATGAGTTTTTTTGAAATTGACCCGAAGCTGCGCAAGCTCTGTGAGCAGGCGGAACAGAAAGCGTTTCCGCGTTTTCAGGAGATCGACCGCATCGCTCAGTACAACAGCGAAAAGGTGCTGTCTGCATTTATCAAACATGGTGTGAGTGAATCCCACTTTGCACCATCCACCGGTTATGGCTACGGCGACCGCGGCAGAGAGGTGCTCGACGAGGTGCTGGCAGAAATTTTTGGCTGCGAGGATGCACTCATCCGCTATAACTTTATGTCTGGCACCCATGCACTGACCGTCGCTCTGTTCGGCGTGCTGCGTCCAGGCGACCGCATGGTCAGCCTGACCGGCAAACCATACGATACTCTGCACGGCGTCATCGGACTCAAAGACGATGCCAGCGGTTCGCTCAAGGATTTTGGCATCCACTATGAGCAGCTCGACCTGCTCGAGGACGGCAGCGTCAACTACGATGCTATTCCTGAAGCGGTCAAAGGTGCGAAGGTAGCTTATATCCAGCGTTCCCGCGGCTATTCGCTGCGTCCGTCGCTGTTTGTGGAGGACATCGAAAAGATCGTCAAACAGGTGCGCAGCACCAACCCTGATGCCATCATCATGGTGGACAACTGCTACGGAGAATTTGTGCAGGAGAAGGAACCAACCCAGGTGGGCGCGGACCTCATCATCGGCTCGCTGATTAAAAATCCAGGCGGCGGCATTGCTCCTACCGGCGGCTATATCGCAGGTAAGGCAAAGTATGTCGATCTGTGCGCCCAGCGCCTGAGTGCGCCTGGTGTCGGCAAGGAAATCGGCTGTACCCTGGGCAACACCCGCTCGCTGTTTATGGGTCTGTTTTTCTCTCCGAGTGTCGTTGCTTCGGCGGTCAAAACAGCAGTATTTGCCGCTTCGCTGTGTGAACTTTTGGGATACGAGGTTACACCAAAGAGCGACGAGCCGCGTGCCGACATCATTCAGGCAATCTGTCTGCGGGAGCCAAAGGCATTGATTGCCTTCTGCGAAGGCGTCCAGAAGGGCGCTCCGGTCGACTCCTATGTAACACCGGAACCATGGGATATGCCAGGATACGACAGCAAGGTCATTATGGCGGCAGGAGCTTTCACCAACGGCGCTTCGATCGAGCTTTCGGCGGATGCTCCGCTGCGTGAGCCATTTGCTGTCTGGATGCAGGGAGGACTGACTTGGCAGACCGGCAAGGTCGGTATCATGCTGGCAGCCCAGTCGATGCTGGAAAAGGGAATTATCTCGCTGTAAATGATATTATAAGCAAATCATCAGGACGGACAGGGCGGAGAACGCCGTCCGTCCTTTGTTCTATCATCAAAGGAGGAAGGTTATGCGCGTTTTATTCATCGGCAACAGCCACACCTTTTTTAACGATATGCCCAACACCTTTGCTGAAATCTGCCGACGCAATGGAGTGGATATACAGGTCACCATGCTTGCTCACGGCGGCGTAGGCTGGCATTATCATGTCAAACAGCCGGAGGTGCGCTTCAACATCCGCTATGGAGGATATGATGCGGTGGTTTTGCAGCATGTTGCGCATCCGATGGGGGATCTGGATGTGATGGAACAGAGTGGCCGCGAGCTGATTGAGTGGATCAGGGAAGCGGGTTCCAGACCGGTGCTCTATATGACCTGGGCAGCAAAGCGGGATGGCGCACAGTTCCAACCGCAGATGAGCAGTCCATACCGCAGATTGGCACAGGAAACACGGAGCGAGCTTGCGCCGGTGGGAGAAGTTTGGTGGCGTTTTCATGCACTGGCTCCTCAGGAGGAACTGTATGCTGCCGACGGGGAGCACGCTTCACAAACCGGTTCCTTGCTGGCAGCTTATACCCTTGCCGGTGCGGTGCTGCAAAAAGAGGCAGCACAGCTGGCAGCGGATTGTCCGCTGGATCAGCTGATCGCACAGGCAATCGAAGGATAGACCACAGTCATCCCACACATTTTGCGCGGGATGGCTGTAATCGTTTTTATCTATCCAAAATAGAACAAATGCAACGGAAACGTTTGTTTCATATTAAAACAAAGCCTGCGAAAATGAACTGATTCCAGAAAATATAATCAGGAATATCTGTAAAACCGGAATAAAAAATCTGAAATCTATCTTCTTCTTGTTGCCAATGGGAGAAAGTAATCAGAAAATTATTTCTGATACAAACAGATGTGGAGAAAGTTTTTATCAAAGCAAGATGACGGGAAGAGGGAGGATATGATACAATAAAAGCAAATCAACGCTTTGGTGAAGGGAGTTTGGAGATCTGATGATAAAGGTACTTTTCATCTGCCACGGCAATATCTGCCGCAGCCCGATGGGCGAATTTATTTTAAAAAAGATGGTGCAGCAAATGGGACTGGAGCAGCAGTTTCAGATTGCCTCCGCTGCCACCAGCACCGAGGAGATCGGCAATCCGGTCTATCCGCCGGCAAGACAGAAACTCAAGGAACACGGCATCGACTGCACCGGAAAAACGGCAGTACAGCTTCGGCGCAGCGATTATGAGGCTTACGATTATTTTCTGTGCATGGACCGGTGGAATGTCAAAAACACCCTGCGAATCTTTGGCGGCGATCCGATGAACAAGGTTTCACTGCTGCTTTCCTGGTGCGGACAGGAGAAGGAAGTTGCTGACCCATGGTACAGCGGTGACTTTGATACGGCATACCAAGACATTGAGCGTGGATGCAGAGCATTTCTGCAACAGATACTGCAAAAATAGCGGGAGGAAAGGACGATGGATCTTTCGTTTGTAGCGGCGGAAGGAAAGTTTAACTACCGTGTCTGCGCCATTATTCTTTCGGACGGAAAAATTCTGGCGATGAAGGATGAGCGTTCACCCTACTTTTATCTGCCCGGAGGACGGGTAAAGATGGGAGAAACCGCGGAAGATGCGGTTATTCGGGAGCTGGAGGAGGAACTGGGCATCGTGCCGAAGATCGTCCGTCCGCTGTGGCTCAATCAGGCATTTTTTGTAGAGGATGTGGATGGGCTTCATTACCACGAGCTGTGTCTGTATTTTCTGATGGATGTCTCTGGAACAGACCTTCTGTCCAGAGGAGAACAGTTTTGCGTGCAGGAGGAAGGGCAAACACATCGCTTTGAATGGCTTGCCTTCGAACGTCTGAAGGAGGAGTATTTTTATCCTTTGTTTTTAAAGGAGGAAATCTTTCATCTGCCCCAGCAGTTTACCATCCGTACCGAACGGGAAGAATGATAAAAAAGCAGGAAACTGATTACAGTTTCCTGCTTTTTCGCTTTGCCTTGCAAAAGTCGTGTAAAAACTATATAATAATAAAATAAAGAATAATGAAAGAATCAAGGAGGCAAAACAAATGGGAGCAGAAGAACAAAGACACCAGAAATTTTTGAAAATGACACAGACGCCGATCCCAAGTTTGATCTGTCAGTTGGCAGTGCCCACCATCATCAGTATGTTGGTCACCTCGTTTTACAACATGGCAGACACTTTTTTTGTCGGCAAAATTAACACCAGCGCCACCGCCGCAGTCGGCATCGTCTTTCCGCTGATGGCGATTATTCAGGCGTTTGGCTTCTTTTTTGGACACGGATCGGGCAACTATATTTCCCGTCAGCTGGGAGCACAGCAGCTGGAGGATGCAGCCAAGATGTCTGCCACTGGTTTTGTTTCCGCGTTTATCATGGGCCTGGTGATTTTAGGCGTCGGTTTTGCATTTACCGACCCGCTGCTTAGCATCATGGGTGCAACCGAGACCATCCTGCCCTATGCAAGAGAATACATGCGCATCATCCTGATCGGTGCGCCCTATATGACCGCATCGCTGGTACTAAACAATCAGATGCGTTTTCAGGGCAGCGCCTTCTATTCGATGATCGGTATTGCATCGGGTGCGGTCATCAACATCGGTTTGGACCCACTGTTTATCTTTGTCTTTGATATGGGAATCGCCGGCGCAGCACTGGCAACCATCATCAGCCAGTTTATCAGCTTCTGCCTGCTGATTTCGGGAACCTTCCGCGGTGGCAATCTGAAGCTGGATCTGCGCAACTTCAGTCCCTGCTTAAAGTACTATAAGAACATTCTCAAGGGCGGCACTCCTTCGCTGTGCCGTCAAGGTCTGGGCAGCTTTGCTACCATCTGTCTGAACCTGATGGCAGGTCCTTACGGCGACGCTGCCATCGCGGCAATGTCCATTGTCACCCGTATTTCGCAGTTTGCCTCGTCGATTGTCATCGGCTTTGGACAGGGCTTCCAGCCGGTTTGCGGCTTTAACTACGGTGCAAAGCTGTATAAGCGTGTACAGGAGGGATTTTGGTTCTGCGTCAAGCTGTCCAGTGGTATTCTGCTGGTTGCAGCGGTAGCGGGATGGTTTACCTCCGATCAGCTGATCGAAGTGTTCCTGAAAAATGACGCACAGGTTGTGGAATATGGTTCTCTGGCACTGCGTCTGCAGTGTCTGAGCTTCCCGTTGGTAGGATGGATCACCATCAGCAATATGATGCTTCAGACCATCGGCAAGGCAGTGCGCGCATCGCTGATGGCAATGAGCAGACAGTTCCTGTTCTTTGTACCGGCGGTTCTGATTCTGCCGAGAATGTGGGGCATGCTGGGTGTACAGATGAGCCAGCCGCTGGCAGATGTGGCAAGCTTTATTCTGGCAGTGGTGCTGTCGATCAGTGTACTTAAGGAAATGAGTGAGCAGCAGCGCCAGGAAGAACATCGCATGAAGGTGGAAGCAGAACAGGAAGTTTGTTAGACAAATGTATAATCAAGCACAGAAGGCCGAAAATAACAAGGAATGATTTGTTTACAGGAGGAATGACCTTGGAAAAAAACGCACCGATTCCGATGAATCTTTACTTTGCATACGGAAGCAACCTCAATCTTCAGCAGATGAAAAAGCGCTGTCCGACAGCGCGCCTGTTGGGAACAGGAACAGTTGAAGGTTATCAGCTGTTGTTCCGAGGACGCTGCGAGGGAGAAAGCTACCTCACCGCAGAGCCAAAACAGGGAGAAAAGGTGCCGGTTGCTGCCTTTACAGTGGAGCCATCGGATGTCGAGGAGCTGGACATCTATGAGGATGTCGCCGGCGGTCTGTACCGAATCGAACCGATCCGCACCGAAATCTCGGGCCATGGAATGATTTCCGGCTTCTGGTATGTGATGAACGACGCCGACCGACTCCCGCCCAGCCAGGAATACTGGGATGCCGTGGTAGAAGGTTACCATGATATGGGGTTTGATACCGCTGTTCTGGAAAAGGCACTGAAGCGGTAGAAGAATCCGAAAGTTTTGGCAGGAGGACTTGACCTTTCTGCCTGTCTGCTGATATAATAAATGATGCAATTATGATTGGCGGATATGGCGGAATTGGCAGACGCGCTAGATTTAGGCTCTAGTGGGTATCCCCGTGCAGGTTCAAGTCCTGTTATCCGCACCAAACCAATATAATCCGAACCAGTTCTTCCCTGTGGGGGACGGGTTCGGATTATTTGTTTTCTTTGACCGTTACGAAAGCACCTATTTCCGCAACGGAGTGGAGCGTAAACCGACCTC
>NZ_CALXIN010000044.1 GCF_944388365.1 uncultured Negativibacillus sp.
CTTTACCAAAAGAAAAAAGGACTGTCCACAAAAAAAGTGCTCGCTTCGCGCTGCTCTTACGGAAGATACTGATAACGTGAAAAGCACTGTATTTACTCTATCCTACGCTTTCTTTACCAAAAGAAAAAAGGACTGTCCACAAAAAAAGTGCTCGCTTCGCGCTGCTCTTACGGAAGATACTGATAACGCGAAAAGCACAGGATTGGCTCTATCCTACGCTTTCTTTACCAAAAGGAAAAGTGCTCGCTTCGCGATACTTTTGCGGAGGATTCTTCTAAATCGCAGCGGAGTTAACCACAGCTAACAAGTTCTCGATATTTTCATTGACATTGCAGTTAGTCTATGCTAAACTATCAGCAGATCAAAAGGTTAGCAGAAGCTAATTCAGAAGATCGGCTTTTCTATGAAAAACAGCAAATGAGGGAGGAACCATGATGCCATTAACATTTGCACCGGTTGGCAAACCTTCTGTCATCCGCAGAATCACCGGAAAGGATGAGGTTCGCCAGCATCTGGCGGAGCTGGGTTTTGTTGTGGGCGAGGAGGTCACCGTTGTATCGTCGATGGGCGGAAACCTCATCCTCAACATCAAGGGCAGCCGCATCGCGCTGGACGCTTCGATGGCACAGCGCATCATGCTTTAATAGATGCTATCAGCTAGGAGGGAAGAACGATGAAAACACTCAAGGATGTAAAGCCCGGGCAGACGGCAACGGTGCTCAAGCTGCACGGCGAAGGCGCTGTCAAGCGCAGGATCATGGACATGGGCATCACCAAGGGCGTCGAGGTCTTTGTGCGCAAGGTGGCGCCGCTGGGCGACCCGATCGAGGTCAATGTCCGCAGCTATGAGCTTTCGCTGCGCAAGGCAGACTGCGAACAGATCGAAGTTCAAGGTTAATACAACAACACCTGCTGCGTCCGCAAGGACGCATTTTCAGGCGGCACGAGTTAGCAACCACTAATTAAAATTCATGTGCATAGAAAAGAGGATGGACAATGGAGTACAAAATTGCGCTGGCTGGCAACCCCAACTGCGGAAAGACGACAATGTTCAACGACCTGACCGGCAGCAGCCAGTATGTCGGCAACTGGCCAGGCGTCACTGTGGAAAAAAAGGAAGGCAAGCTGAAGGTGGACAAAAAGGCGGTCATTCAGGACCTGCCTGGCATCTATTCGCTCTCGCCTTACACCCTCGAGGAGGTCGTCACCCGAAATTATCTGGTGACCCAGCACCCCGATTCGATGATTAACATTGTGGATGCGTCCAACCTGGAGCGCAACCTGTATCTCACCACCCAGCTGCTGGAAATCGGCGTTCCGATGGTGATTGCGCTGAATATGATGGACCTGGTCCGCAAAAACGGCGATAAAATCGACGTTCATCGCCTGTCCGAGGCATTGGGATGTCAGATCATCGAAACCAGCGCGCTCAAAGGCGAAGGCAGCGTCGAGGTCGCAAAGGCCGCGCTTTTGCTTGCTCAGCAGAAAGCCGCCGCACCAAAGCCGCTGAAATTCGATGCCAAGCTCGAGGAGATTCTCTCCCAGATTTCCCACCTGCTGACCGGCAGCTGCAATCCTGAGCATCTGCGCTGGTTTGCTGTCAAGGTATTCGAGCGGGATGAAAAGGTGCTCGAGCAGCTGCAGCTGTCCGAAGCTGTCGCCAAGCAGATCGAAGCACTCCGTCAGCAGGCGGAGGAAGCCTTTGACGACGATGTCGAAAGCATCATCACCCACGAACGTTATGCCGCTATTTCGGGCATTTTAAAGGGATGTTATCGCAAGCAGCAGGCAAAGCATCAGCTGACCACCAGCGATAAGATCGACAAGATTGTCACCAACCGTATCCTCGCGCTGCCTATCTTTGCGCTGGTAATGTTTGGTGTATACTACCTCTCCATCTCCACCGTAGGCACCATGATGACCGACTGGGTCAACGATGTTCTGTTCGGTGAGATCATTCCACCGGCCATCGAGAGCTGGCTGGTCGCTGCCAACGCTGCTCCATGGCTGCAGTCGCTGATCCTCAACGGCCTTGTCGCCGGTGTCGGCGCTGTACTGGGCTTCCTGCCGCAGATGATGGTGCTGTTTTTGCTGCTGGCTCTGCTGGAGGACTGCGGCTACATGGCGCGCATCGCCTTCATCATGGACCGTGTGTTCCGCCGCTTCGGTCTGTCGGGCAAATCCTTCATCCCGATGCTGATCGGTCTGGGCTGCGGCGTTCCTGCAGTACAGGCAAGCCGAACCATCGAAAATGACCGCGACCGCAAAATGACCATCATGACCACCACTTTCATTCCCTGCTCGGCGAAGCTGCCGATCATCGGACTGATCTCCGGTGCGCTGTTCCACGGCTCTGGCTGGGTGGCAACCTCCGCTTACTTTGTCGGCATCGCCGCCATCATTGTTTCCGGCATCATGCTCAAAAAGACAAGGCTGTTTGCCGGCGATCCTGCTCCGTTTGTCATGGAGCTTCCTGCTTACCACATTCCAAGCCTCAAAGGTGTCCTGCTGCACATGTGGGACCGCTCCAAAGCCTTTGTCCGCAAGGCCGGAACCGTCATCTTCCTCTCCTGCGTGCTTATCTGGTTCCTGTCCAGCTTTAATTTCAGCCTGCAGATGGTGGAAACCCCTGATTCGATGCTCGCTTCGATCGGCATGCTCATCGCACCGATCTTCGCTCCTCTTGGCTGGGGACACTGGGAGGCCGCTGTCGGCAGCTTTGCCGGTCTGGTCGCAAAGGAAAACCTGGTCAGCACCATGGGCATCCTCTATGGCTTTGCCGAGGTTGCCGAAAACGGCGACGAGATGTGGTCGATCTTCGCCCAGAACTTCACTGCCCTCTCCGCTTATTCCTTCCTTGTCTTTAACCTGCTGTGTGCGCCTTGCTTTGCAGCCATCGGTGCAATCCGTCGTGAGATGGGCAGCGGCAAATGGACCTGGATCGCTATCGGTTACCAGTGCATCTTCGCTTATATTGTTTCGCTGATGATCTATCAGCTGGGCACATGGTTTGTCACCGGCACCTTCCAGCTGGGTACTCTGGCAGGCATCATCCTGCTGGCTGTCATGGTATGGCTGCTGGTACGCCCAAACCCTGCAAATCACAAAAAGCTCAACAGCATGAAATCGGCAAAGACGATGGCATAACGCCATCTCTTTGCTGTGGAAAGGAGCCTCTGACACGATGATGAAACTGACCTCGGGAAAACTTCGTTACCTTTTGACCATTGCCTCGCTGGAAAAAAACAGCTCACGGGTGCGCTGCATCGACATCGCTGTCCAGCTGGGCATCTCCAGAGCCTCGGTCTGCAAGATGCTCTCCTCCCTGTGCAAGGAAGGACTGTTGGAACAATCGCCGGACAAATCGCTGCATATCACTCCAGCCGGCCATCAGCTTGCCCAGCAGTATGAGCAGCAATACCGTCAGCTTTGTCCCATCTTTCAGCAAATCGGCCTGAGCGAGTTTGACGCGCAGGAGTGTTCGATGGCTCTGCTTTCCCAGCTTTCGGAACAGACGCTCAAAAATGTCTGTGCCTGCTTTGAGCTTCACTGCTTTCCCCAGCTTTCCGCCTGAAAAGCGAAGCCAAGATGCAGAATGATTCTTCAAAAGATAAGATCGGATAAAAAAAAGAGGATGGACAAATTGTCCATCCTCTTTTTTAGGTTTCATCAATCCGCACTCAGTCGCTGCTGAATCTCAAAGGAATAGTGGCGGTATTCGTAGTACATTTCCATGTACTCAATGAGCTGACCATCTCGGGAATAAGCTCGTCTTTGTGCCAGCAGCACCGGACTTTGCTGGGAAACCTGAAGCCACTTTGCCACCTTCCGGCTGGCAGGAGCTGCCGAGATAATCTGTCGGCCGTTGCCCAACTCGATGTGCAGTTTGTTTTTGTAGATCTGGTAGATGGTACCTTTCTCCACATCCGCCTTGGTAAAAAACTTTCCAAAGGAAATCGGCAGATAAATGTCTGCATAGGCTGCCGGAGACTGCTCTACCGTATGCACACGCTCAATGTGCAAACACCGTTCACCCAATCCTGCCCGAACATCCTCGTCCAGACGCTTGGGAACCGGAATAAACTCGAAGGTTTTGACCTCCTGCTGGGAAAGAATGTGCTGCGAGGAAAGGATATTGCTGATGCCGGTCAAACTGTTGAGGGTATCCTGCGGAATATTATTTCGGACAAAGGTTCCCTTCCCTTGTTTCACGTCGACCAGCTGCTCATCCTCCAGAATCTTCATTGCCTTGCGTATGGTAATGAGGCTGACGCCGTAATTCTCCGCAAGCTGGGTGTGTGTTCCCAGGTTGCCATTTGCGTCATATTTTCCCGCGACAATATCTGCCTTCAGCGCATCTGCGATCTGCCGGTACATTGGTACACTTGAATTTTTATCAATCATATGTCACACGCTCTCTGATCATGTCCTGTGTTCTAACAAGAGGTGGCGCTTTCACCATGTGGGCAGCAACGCCAGATCGCTTGCAAGAATGTATATATTCATTATACGATGTAGTTCGCAGAAAAGTCAACAATCTGTCCCAATCTCTTGGTCAAATCCTCTCAGTGCTGCAGGCTTTGTTGTAATCCTTCCAAAAATTGAGACACCTGCTCCTCGGTCAGACAGAGCGGTGGTTTGAGCACCATCATCTGATCTCCCATCTTGCCAAACAGGAAATGTTTTTCTGTCATCTGTCTGCCGACCTCTTTGCCGGTCTGTGGGCTGTCAAATTCGATTGCCGCTGCAAGTCCCCAGACACGAAAACGCGAAATTCCGCTGTACTGGCGGCTAAGCTCCTCCAATCCTCTGCTCAGCCGCTGGGAAGCAGCACGGATACGGGACAGATAGTCCGGATCGCTCACCTCATCGAGCACAGCACAGGCTGCAGCACAGGCGACGCAGTCATCTCCTGTACCGCCGCTGACAGCACCAAGACAGCTGCTTTCTGGAACCTGGCGGGTCAGCAGCGCACTGATGTGCATACCGTTGCCCAATCCTTTGCCCAGCAGCAGCATATCCGGCTGGATCCCCAACTGCTGATAACAGTATAGGCTGCCGGTGCGTCCCAGACCGGCCTGAATCTCGTCCATAATCAGCAGGATGCCGTTCTTTCTGGCCCACTCCTGCAACCGCTGAAAATATCCTTCCGGTGGAATAACGATGCCTGCACCCTGATACGGCTCAATGATAACCGCTGCAATGTCCTGCGCCGACTCATAGCGCACCTTCTTTTCCAGAAAGTCCAGGCAGAAGAAATTGCAGCTTTCCGGTTTTTTGTCCAGCGGACAGTGCTGACAATCAGGATAAACACCATAAACCAGTCCTGGCGCCAGCGGTGCATAACCGGCTTTGCGCTTTGGCAGGCCGGACATCGACGCGCTCAGATAGGTTCGGCCGTGGATGCTGTTCCAAAAGGAGATAATCTCGCTTCTGCCGGTCAGTTTTTTTGCCAGGCGGACCGCCCACTCGACCGCTTCCGAACCGGAGGAGGTAAAGTGGACCGCCTCAAACAGATGGTCGGTTGTATCCATCAGCTGTTGGGTCAGCCGTTGTTTGTAATCTACTGCACTCGCTCTGCCGTTGGTGATTCCCTGCAGGGCTTCGGTGACCGTATCGGTAAAATGCTGATTGCCCTGTCCCAGAAACACACACATCTCATCCAGATCCAGATAGCGTTCTCCCTGACGGTCGATCAGAACCGCGCCTTCTCCTTTGACAAAGTCGTATTGTTTGGGGTGAACAACCGCTTCCAATAAATCATATTTTCCCATTGATTTGTTTTCCCCCTTACTCCTTGTCTTTTTGCTCATCTGGATTCCAACGGACAAACTCCTCGGTAAACAGCACCATCTTTCTCTTCATGTCCTCCAGAATCATTTTGTCTTTTTCTTCGGTAGCGAGGGTGCTGTTTCCGTTGCTGCCCTGTGGAGAGTTCATGCCGCCGCTGACATAAGCGACCGCCTTACCATCCTGAAAAATATTTTTAAACGGTGGCTTGCGGTACTCCTCGGTGGTGTGCTCCATCTTGACCAGATCCTTATGCAGATACAGCATGGTCGAAGTCTCCGATTCATCCGCATGACCGCCCTTTTTCTGCTGGCAGACCTTGCTTTCGATGTCGCTTGCAAGACCGTTGAGATCGGTCACCGCTACGGTGACATGATGATGATTATGCATGGTCTGTGCCAGAATCGACAGCGGAATATGGGTGGAGATGCCGCCGTCGATGATGAGAAACTTTCTAACGCCAAAACGGACAAAGCTCATCAGAATATCCTGTACATAATCCTCAAAATGATTTGCCTCGATGCTGACTGAACCTTTCCATTCCACAAACGCCGGAAAATATGCGTACGGCAGGGTCGGCAGGGTGATTACTTCGCACTCTTTTGTCAGTTCCTGTGCAAAGTATTCTGTCACATACCAGTCGGTTCCCATCGGAAGATGACTTCCGTGCTCCTTGCTTCCTCCGCCGATTGGCAGCACTATGACGCTGTTTTCATTGATTAACTCGCAGCACTGCGGATATGTCAAATCCTTGATAAATACGCCTTTCATCGCAAACTCCTCCTATTTTCTGCCTGTCTGCTTCCAGCAGTGGCAGGCAACATAATGACCTGGCCGAACTTCCTCCAGCTTCGGCGGTGTCTCTTTACAAATATCCTTTGCCAACGGACAGCGTGTGCAGAAACGGCAGCCCTTTGGTGCATTGATCGGGTTTGGAATCTCGCCTTCCAGCTTGATTCGTTTGGACGACCAGTTTTGATCGTCGATCTGCGGCACTGCAGAAAACAGCGCCTGTGTATATGGATGGATCGGGGACTTATCAATCTCATCGGCCTCACCCAACTCCGCTACCGCGCCCAGATACATAATGCAGATGCGGTCGGAAATATGGCGAACCATCGACAGGTCGTGCGAGATAAACAGATAGGTCAGTCCCAGTTCCTGCTGTAAATCCATCATCAGATTGATTACCTGCGCCTGAATCGAGCTGTCCAACGCAGCGATCGGTTCATCACAGACGATAAACTCCGGTTTTGTAGCCAGTGCGCGGGCAATTCCGATTCGCTGACGCTGTCCACCGGAAAGTTCATGTGGAAAGCGGGAGAGCATCTCCTTGGGCAGTCCTACACGTTCGAGCAGTCGGACAACCTCCTGTTGACGCTGCTGCGCACTCATCTGAAAATGAACCTTCATTCCTTCTTCGATGATGCTTCCAATCGACATACGCGGGTCCAGACAGGAATACGGGTCCTGAAAGATCATCTGGTTTTCCTTCTGAAACGACTTTTTCTGAGCCGAAGTCATGTGGTCAGTGCTCTGGTCTTTATAACGAATTTCGCCCGATGTCTTTGGGTAAATTCCCAGCACCGTTCTGCCGAGCGTTGTCTTTCCACAGCCGGACTCCCCGACCAGGCTGAGTGTCTCGCCTTTGTAAATCTTCAGCGAAATATCATCCACCGCCTTAACCACCCGTTTTTTGGAAGCCGGAAAATATTTGCACACATTGTTTAGTTCAAACAAGACTTGCTGACTCATTGAGCGCCTCCTCCTTTGCGTACGTCTTTGGGAGCCATCGGATGATTGAGCCAACAGTTGACCCGATGGCTGTCCGAAAAGCTGGTCTCCGTCGGAGCCTGTTTTTTGCAAACTGGCATGCAGTAGCGGCATCTTGCTGCAAACGGACAGCCCTCAATCGGCAAAAGCAGATTTGGCGGCGTTCCTTTCAGCGAGTAAAGTCGGCTCTTTCTGGGCTGGCTGCGGTTTGGAATCGAATCGAGCAGCGCCCAGGTATAGGGATGTTTCGGGTCCTTAAAGATTTCTTCCTTTGTTCCTCGTTCCACAATCTGACCGGCGTACATGACCTGAATGTAATCGGCAAAATCGGCAACGACGCCCAGATCGTGGGTAACCAGAATAACCGACATGCCCATCCGTTCGCGCAGGCTGCGCAGCAGGTCGATCAGCTGTGCCTGAATGGTAACATCCAGCGCGGTGGTCGGTTCATCCGCAATCAGCACCTCAGGATTGCACGACAGCGCCATTGCAATCATTACCCTCTGGCGCATACCGCCGGACATCTGATGCGGAAAGTTTTTCAGTCGTTCCTCTGGATTTGGAATTTCAACCAGCCGCAGCAGATCGCAGGCTTTCTTCATCGCTTCCTCCCGCGAAATCTTGTTGTGCAGGCGGATACATTCTGCAATCTGTTTTCCCACCCGCATGGTTGGGTTCAGAGAGGTCATCGAATCCTGAAAAATCATGCTGATTTTGCCGCCGCGAATCTCGCTGAGCTTGCGTTTGTTCAGATTCAAAAGCTCCTCATCATGGAACAAAATGCTCGAATCCTTCGAAATTTCTCCCGATGTTCTGCCAAACAAGCGGAGAATCGACTTTGCTGTGACCGTTTTGCCGCAGCCAGATTCTCCAACCATTGCCAAAGTCTGCTGTGGACCCAGAACAAAATCCACTCCACGAACTGCTTTGACGGTGCCGGCATAGCTCTTAAAGGAAACGTGCAGGTTTTTTACCTCCAGAATATTTCCCATACTCATCTTTTCTTCTTCCCCCTTATCTTCTCAGCTTTGGATCCAGTGCATCCCGCAATCCGTCACCGATCAGGGTAAAGCACAGCATGGTCAGTGCAATCAGTCCTGCCGGAATGATCAGCTGATACGGATAGAACAGGAAGTTAAGCGAAGCGGCCGAACACAGAGCGCCCCAGCTGGTGGCCGGCGGCTGAACACCCAGGCCAACATAGCTCAAAAATGCTTCGCCGAAGATAAATCCAGGTATACGGAAAGTGATATTTACAATAATGATACTCAATGTATTTGGGATAAAGTGTGTCATGATGCTGGTCAGCGGCTTAACGCCCATGACTTTGGCAGCCATGACATATTCCGAGCGGCTGATTTGCAGCATCTGGGAACGAACCAGACGTGCTACCGGACACCATCCTGTGATACACATTGCAAACAGCAAGGTACCGACGCTGCTGCTGTCCAGTACAATCGACATCATGATAACAACCAGAAGGTGCGGAACGCTGCTCAGGATTTCGACCACACGCATCATCAGGTTGTCCACACGACCGCCAAAATAAGCGGAAACACCGCCATAGATACAGCCCACCAGGGCAACGATCAGCGAACCGAGCAAACCGATGATGATGGAAACACGTCCGCCTTCCCAGACACGGGAGAACAGATCGCGCCCCAGCTGATCGGTTCCAAACCAATAGGTTGCGCTTGGCCAGAGGTTACGTTGGCTTAAATCCACCACTTCCATATCGTATGGGCTCATGAGAGGTCCGACAATGGTCATCACCACAATCAGCAGCAGAACTACCGCGGATACCAGAGCCACCTTATTGCTTTTAAAACGCCGGAAAGAGTGCTGCCAATAGGTCAGAGAAACCGGTGGCATCTGCTCAGTGGCAGCATCATCACAACCAATGATGACAAAGTCTTCCTGGCATGGAACATAGCTTTTTGTGTTTTCCATTCCGATCCTCCTTAGTTTTTCTCTGCCAGACGGATGCGAGGGTCCAGAACCCCAAGCAAAATATCCGTAACCAGTACCGACAAAATATAGATGCCGGTAAAGATAATATTCAATCCTAAGATCATCGAGTAATCACGATCGTTGATCGCACTGATAAAATAGGTGCCCAGTCCTGGGATTGCAAAGATCTTTTCGACGATGAACGAACCGGAAAAGATGCTTGCTACGCTGGTACACAGCACTGTCAGACAAGGCAAAAATGAATTTCGGAAGATGTGGAACATCACGATGCGAGGTGTTCTTGCACCTTTTGCCTCAGCTGTCAGCACGTAGTCCTGACTGGTGGTGTCCAATACGCTGGAGCGCATATATCGGGCGTAGGTTGCCAGCGGTCCCACGCACATACAAGCCACCGGCAATACCATGTGCTCGGCGCCTCCCCAGCCGGTCGTCGGAAAAATCGGACAGACCACCGTAAATACATACTGCAATAGTGACGCCGTTACAAAGGTTGGGATGGTTGTTCCCAACAGCGCCAAAATCATAATCACACGGTCCGAAAACCGGTTGCGGTTGAGCGCTGCGATAATGCCCAGAATGGTACCAACGGTAAAACCAATCGCCAGTGCAATACCGCCGATCTGTGCGGAAACTGGTGCAAAGGACGATGCAATCTCCGCTACCTTTCGTCCAGGGTATCGAAGCGAAGAACCCAGGTCACCCTGGAGAAGCTGTTTCATAAAGCGGATATATTGTACAATCTTTGGTTGATCAAAGCCATATTGTTCCAGATAAAGCTCTCTGGTTTCCTCCGGCAAATCCTGTACCATGGCGCTGACAGGGTCGCCCGGGATGCTGTGGACCAGAAAAAAGGTGATCGTCGTTACAATCCACAGAACCAGAATCATATAGAACACGCGCTTAATAATAAACCGTGCCATTCATTCCCCTCCATTTCCTTCCTTTTCCTTTAAAAAATCTGCCTGCGAAGATCATTCGCAGGCAGATCCTCTCTTTTCCAAAACAGTTGTCTCTTAGAATCGTTGTTTATTCTCTGCCAACGGTATAGATTGTCTGCATTCCCATGGTGTCAAATGGATTGTTGTCCAGTCCCTGAACATATGGGTAGGAGAATCTCAGCGAACCATTGTAGCATACCGGAGCGATTGCCGCCTCGGTAATCAGCATATTCTCAGCCTGTGCATACAGATCCAGACGTTCCTGTTCATCCTCGGTGGTTGCTGCTGTGTTGACCAGTTCGCGATATTCTTCATTGACCCACTTGGACTGGCCGCCGCTCTCGCTGCTCCATCTGGACAGCATAAACTGTGGTTCTACGTTTGCGCCCCAGTTGGTCATTGCCATCTGATAGTTGCCGCCTTAGATGTTTCTGATTTATGCGTTTGCTTCATCACTGATTGGATGTTCCTTAAACCATGCAACATTATTTTTAAAGAAGCCAGTCCCTTTTAGGGGGTGTCCGAATCCCTCATACAGGTCCAGACGGTGTTCCTTGCCGTACTGCTCCAATTTGCTGTCCATCTCTTTTGCCTGACAGACATCCACTCTCCAGTCGGCTGTTCCGTGCGAAATCAGAATCGGCGGCATTATCTTATCCGCCCAGCAGACTGCCGAACGCTTTTTATATTCCTCCGGCAGCTGTTCAGGAGTTCCTCCTACCAGTTCATGGAATACCTGCTTCATCTCGTCCTCACGCTTATGATACATATCCACACAGTCCGCCACACCGGAGCTGACCGCTGCCGCTACGATTCTCTTGTCGATGGCACAGCAGCGATAGGTCATCATTCCGCCGCGGGAATGTCCTGCCATATACACGCCGCCTTTCTTTGCACGAGGCAGCTGCAGCGCAATGTCGATCAGATGAAGTACATCATTGACATCCTCACCGCCAAATTGTTCCTGGCCAGTACCTCCTCCGTTGCCGCGGTACTGGCTGCCCAGTGCCAGAAATCCCTGACCGGCATACCGGCAGATTACCTCCGGCTGAAGCAGCGAAAATTCCCGATTTCCTCCACGGTTAAAGATGACAACCGGAAGTTTTTCTTCCATTGTTGTCGGCTCTGCAGCATATCCATACACCTGACAGCCGTCCGACTCGTAACAGAACTTGACCAGATTTACCTTGCCCTCATATCCTTCCGGCGGTGTCTGTTCCTCCACGTGAAGAACCTTTGTACAGTTCTCCAATGCTTCCTTCATACTCATATCTTCCTCCTTCGTCCTCCATAACATTATATAGTTTTATATAAACTTATATAATATTATATCATGTTTCAATAATAGCACCCCAAAAAGCCGATGTCAATTATTTATGAGTTTTTTCCTCTAAAATACACATTTTTTGTAAAACTAAAATAAATCAAATATCCAATAAACATAATAATCACCAAGTTCTCTTGTAAATTGACACGGCAGCAGGTAGTATTTCTGTATAAAACTAATAAAGACTTTTGACGGAATTCGATATCTTGGCGGCGTCAGGATCGCATTCAGGCAAAAAGAAAACCACCCTCGACATCCTAACGGATGTCGAGGGTGGTTAAAACTTTACTATTACAATTCAAACGAGACAGTGATCTGTTTGCGTCTCCAGTATCCAGACATGGAGTAGTACGGATCTTCGGTCACATCCTTCAGCAGAAACGGCGGCATCACAAAGGCGTTTGCCTCCTCCACGCTGTCAAACTCGACCTCTGCATAGGCAAAGCGGTTATCCACGAGGCTGCATTCCAGCAGGTGACCATCCTCCAGCTCAAAGACGCGGTAATCTTTGAAGATCATTGGGATCGGCAGCAGGGATTTGAGCGCCTCAAACTCCTGTTCGGTCAGCTCTTTTTCGATTTCCTGACGAGCCAGTTTTCCTTTTCCCTTGATGCAGAGAATATAGTCGGTATCACCGTCCGAAAACTGACGGGTTCGGATGCGCACAACCGGTGTGGCTGCACTCAGATAACCCTGCCAGCTCTGGGCCTGACGGACCAGCGGCAGATGCAGGGAATTGATCTGGTCCCAGTCGATCAGAAATTTACGCTCAATCTCCATGTCAACGCTCCCCTTCCAGATAAGTGTCGTAAATTGTTAGATGTTGATGGTGCGGTCAACTTCCAGCAGGTTTGGATCGAGACCTTTTTTCATTGTCAGCGCTTCCAGAATGTCAAAATCGGTGATTCTGTCCTCCTTCTGGATGACAACACGGTTGCCGATGCCTTTCTCCAGCAGATCAACGGCATAGCAGCCCATCTGGCTAGCGACAATACGGTCACGCGCTGTCGGACTGCCGCCGCGCTGGATGTGACCCAGAACGGTTGCACGGGATTCAACGCCGGTCTTTTCCTCAATGTATCTTGCCAGGTGATGAACGTCGGTGATTCCCTCCGAAACAATGATGATAAAGTTGTGCTTACCGGTGCGCAGAGTGCTGATCATCTTTCCGATGATGTCGCGGTCTACATCAAAGCCGATCTCATTGACCCAGCAGGCAGTACCGCCGCAGGCTACGCTTGCGTACAGCGCCAGATGTCCTGCACCATGGCCCATGACTTCAACGATGGAGCAGCGGTCGTGCGACTCGGAAGTGTCGCGCAGACGGTCGATTGCCTCTACAGCAGTATTGAGCGCTGTATCAAAACCGATGGTATAATCGGTGCAGGCGATATCGTTGTCGATGGTGCCAGGAATGCCGATACATGGAATTCCCTTGAGCGACAGCGCACGGGCACCCATAAAGGAACCGTCGCCGCCGATGATCACCAGACCGTCGATGCCCAGCTCCTTGCAGACACCAACTGCCTGCATCTGGCCTTCCTCGGTCTTAAATTCGTTGCAGCGTGCGGTCAGCAGCATGGTGCCGCCGCGATGCAGAACATTGGAAACCGAACGCAGATTCATCTCGGACATATCGCCGTTGATCAGTCCGTTGTATCCTCGGCGGATACCCATGACCTGCATTCCTTTTTTGAGTCCAGAACGAACAACTGCACGTACTGCCGCGTTCATTCCTGGCGCGTCACCGCCGCTGGTCAGTACTCCAATGACTTTCTGGCCTTTTTCGTTCATAAAAAAATCCTCCATTCATAAGCGGCTATCTTGCAAACAGCCACTCGTACACAGCTAACAAATGGTCGGAACCCTTTTCCCAAAAGTTCCTTGCTTACCGGTGTATACCTTCTGCTTGTTAATTATAAGACATTTCTCCCATACGCACAAGAGTGTTTCCAGAAAATAATCGCCAAATTATGACAACAAAAGAATGATTATTTCCACCTTTCCGATAAAGCCATTCGTTAAAGTGCTGTTTTTCCATGGTGGAATATCATCTTCTGTACAAAGAACAGCTTCTACTTCTTTTCTGGGACAACCATCGCCACATTTTCCTCTCCCAACAGTCTGGCAAGCTGGAAGTAGAGCGGCTCATTAAAGGTGATCCACATTCTCTGCGGCGCACACACCAGCTTGCCGCTGTCCAGGAAGAAGAAGTAGACCGGCATCTCTCCTTCAAAGATGTCCAGATACTGCTCTGCCTTTAAAAACTCGCGGCTGTCGCGGGAACTTACCCGCAGATAAAGTCCCGGACGCTTGCCTGTTTTGCTGCGGATGGTTCGCTCCTTGGTTTCCTGTGGTTTTGGCGCCGGATTTGCAGCGGCCGGCATCGGCGCACTGCCCTCTTGTCCGAGCATCTGCTGCGGCGAAGCCACCATCCGGCAGACCAGCTTGGCTTCCTCGTCCTCGCGCAGGCTCAGCCTTGCTTCGATGTACAGCACTTGATTTTCCTCGATGAGGTAGCGGTACTGCTCGTAGGTCTGCGGAAAGACCAGCATCTCCATCGAACCGCTGGTGTCCTCGACGGTGACAAAGGACATATAGCCGCGGCGCTTTAAAATCTTGGTCTTTTTGGCGGTGACGATGCTCAGCACCCGCACAATATCTCCGTCGTGGTATTTGCGCTGCTCCAGCATCTGTGCATTTGTGTCCTCGCTGTCTCCCCGCAGCTCCTCCAGCTCGACGGTGTGCAGCTGCTGGGCGATACTGCGGTATTGTGCCAGCGGATGGCCGGAGACATACAGTCCGGTGACCTCCTTCTCCATTGCCAGCTTAATATCCGGCGGATATTCCTCCTTGTGCGGCAGCTCGAAGTGATGTTGTTCATGGGTCAGTTCCGGCACGTCAAACAGGTTGAGCTGGCCTTCCAGGTTGTTCTTGTGGCGGTCGTCGATGTCGCTCATCAGCGCCGGATAGCCCTCCAACAGCTCCCGTCGGTTGTGAC
>NZ_CALXIN010000045.1 GCF_944388365.1 uncultured Negativibacillus sp.
CGGCAGCGGCGATTTCCAGGACGAAAACGAACTGATTCTGGTGGGTGCGATGATCGACTCGGCACAGGTGGAGATCTGCGAAGGCTATGCCACCCTCAATCTGTTCCGCGCATCGACCTAATATCGAAAAAATCAATACAATGCCCTGCACCGGATGAAAAAATCAATACCATTGAAAATGGGGTTGATCAATAGTATACTTAAAGAGAACAAAGAGAATGTCGTCTGGGTTGCAGGGCATTTTCCCACCCACAAGAAAGGAAGCAGATAGAAATGAACTTTGTAGATGCTCTGGGCAAAGCCTGCCCAATGCCGGTTATCATGGCAAAAAAAGAGATTGATGCGGGCAATACCGCTTTTGTTGTAGCTGTTGACAACGAGGTTGCTGTTGAGAACCTCAAACGTCTGGCAGAGAGCCAGAACTATCAGGCCAGCGTAGAAAACAAGGATGGCAACTTCCATGTCACCTTCACTGGCGAAGGCGCAGTAGTTGCTGCCGAGGAAACCAAGGACAGCAAACCTGCAAACTGGGCGCTGTTTGTTGGCAAGGACTTCATCGGTGACGGCTCCGAAGAGCTGGGCAATTCGCTGATGACCATGTTCTTCTACACTCTGGCAGAGTCCAACGACCCGCCGCGCTACATCCTGTTCATGAACAGCGGCGTAAAACTTCCAGTTGAAAACGATCAGGTTGTTGAACACCTGAAAACATTGCAGGACAAAGGTTCCGAGATTCTGGTCTGCGGCACCTGCCTGAAATTCTTTAACATCGCTGACAGCTTGAAGATCGGCACCGTTTCCAACATGTACGACATCAGCGAGCGTATGCACGCTGCAGACAAGGTAATCACCCTGTAAAAAGGGCAGCAAAAAAAGGGGAGCAATTTGCTCCCCTTTTTTTATTGCTTACAAGGTCAGTCGATAGCGTTTACCTTTGTCGGTGGTTTCGTAGGCGGCAAAGCCAAGGCTCTGGAACATCCGCTGGGAACCGATGTTGTCGTGGTAGATTTCATCCACCAGCAGCTCCTTCCAGCCCAATGCTCTGGCGCGCTCGATGAGCGCTCCCACCACACGGCGGCCGATCTGCTTTCCGCGCAGGTTCTTTTCTCCTACCACGATGGGCAGATCGTCCTGCCAGAAGGTGACGTCTCCAATGGGTCGATAGCCTTCCCCATCCTTGATTTCGATGAAGTACAGTCCCCCATGTTCATTGAGGTAGCGGTACATCCGGTCGAGCTTTGCGCGGTCATACGGCTCGTCCACTCCATCGACGAGGTGAACCGTCTCGATATCCTGATACCAGTCAAAGGCAAAAGCATAGTTGCCGTCAAATTTTCGCAGCCGCAGCTCTCCGTCTACCGGCAAAATCTCCGGCTGCTCTATTCCCTGCATTGGCATTATTCTTCCCTTCCTTCCCGATCAAAACATTCCACCATCAGGCTGGCGGCATAACGGAAACCCTGTTCAAAAGCCTCCACCCCTGTTTTTTCTGCAATCAAAGTGTAATCGTCCACCACGCGCAGGAGCAGCTTTCGCTGCATGGGAGTCAGATCCGCTTTCAGAAGCTGCATATTTGCGCGGATGCGCTCCTCTTCCTCCTGTACCGGACAGGTAATTTTGGGAGGGACGGACAGCAGTTCCCAAATTCGTTTCGTCATGACAGTCCCCCCTTTGTTCGATCATTCTGACCGTTTGCGCAGTTTTTCCACCGCCTCCTGACTGAACAGATAATTCCTCTTGCCTGCGCTGCGAAATTCTTCCGGTTCAAACTTCATCGTCGCTGCAATCCTCAGAACATAACTTGGTGTCAGCTGGAGCATCTGGGCAACCTCCGCGGTGGTAAATACAGTTCGCACGTCCGACATACGACATCAGCCTGCTTTCTTTCTATTATAGCAAGTCGGACGTATGACGTCAAGATTTACCCGCCGCACAACGAGGAAAAGACAACGCCCAGCACACCCGAAAGCAGCGCCACACTACCTCCCAGCAGATAAAACAGCACAAATTTTGCCGTATAGATGCCGATATTGCCGCTCGGCGCCGGCAGAGTTTCGGTGGTGGAGCTCGGCAGCAGCTGCACAAAAAAGCGCACCGAAAACCGCAGCGATTCCGACGCTGCTGCCGAAAGCAGGAGCACCGTCAGCAGCGCTTCGGGCAGCAGCACCAACAGATAGTACAGCACCGCTCCCTGCTCGCTGCTGGAATAGGAATACACTCCCATCACACCAAATCCCAACCCGCGCAGGAACAGAACCGCCAGCACCACCGGCTGAAAGACAGCGCCCAGCCCACACAAAAACAAAAGCAACAGCAGCACAGCATTGCCCGCAAAGCAGCTCATCACCCGCGACAGAAAGGCAGTGGAACCGCTCGGTTCTGCCAACGACTGCGCAAGCGACGTCAGCACGCCCGCCGAGGGATTGCCCGCAATCGAGCAGCCGGCTGCCACTCCCAGCACAAAGATGGCTGTCAGCAACAGCTGCACCCTGTTTTTTCCCAGCTCGTGCCGCACATACCGACCCGCATATCCTTTTTTTCTCGCCGGTGCTTTGACCATGTCTGTCCAACTCCTTTGCAGTTCCTTTTTTTGTACCATGGTATGCAGCCAGACAGGCAGTTATGTGCAAAACAAGCACGGGAATCTCCTTTCGGAGATTCCCGTGCTTGTTTTATTTCTATCTTCGGTTTTGATTAGTCTTCCATATCAGCCAGAGCAGCTTTGATCATGATGGAGCATTCCAGACGTTTTTTCTCCAGTTCACATGCCAGCTTGTATGGCTTCTTGATTGCACCGGCATACTCGAGGTTGTTGGCGTTGCATCCGCCGCTGCAATAGAATTTTGCCCAGCAGGTCTTGCACTCCGGTTTGGTGTAGACGGTGGTCTTTGCAAACGAATCCTTGATTTCGGTGTTGAGTGACTGGTCAAGGACGCTGCCCATGATCCACTCCGGTTTGCCGACAAACTGGTGGCAAGGATAAACATCGCCTTCCGGTGTAACCGAAACGTACTCGTTGCCGCAGCCGCAGCCACGCAGACGTTTGATGGCACATGGACCCTGATCGAGGTCGATCATGAAGTGGAAGAAGTTGAAGAACTCGCCGTTCTTGCGTTTTTCGATGATGATTTTTGCCAGCTTTTCGTACTCAGCAAATACTTCCGGCAGATCCTCCTCGGTCAGCGCATAGTCAAGCTTTGGATCGGTGACAACAGGCTCGATCGAAATCTGGTCGAAACCTTTTTCAAAGAAGTGCAGCACGTCCTCGGAAAAATCCTTGTTGCGTTTGGTGAAGGTGCCGCGGACATAGTACTGACCGTCGCCTCTTGCCTTAACCAGCTTCTGGAATTTCGGCAGGATCTGGTCGTAGCAGCCGGTGCCGTCCACATGGAAACGCATGTAGTCGTTGACCTCTTTGCGTCCGTCGATGGACAGAACGACGTTGTACATCTCCTTGTTGATGAAGTCGATCTTGTCGTCGCTCAGCAGCAGACCATTGGTGGTGATGGTGAAGCGGAAGTTTTTGTTGTACTCCTTCTCCTTGGAGCGGGCATAGTTGACAACCTCTTTGACCACGTCAAAGTTCATCAGCGGTTCGCCGCCGAAGAAGTCCATCTCCAGGTTGTGGCGGTCGCCGGAATATTTGAGCAGGTAGTCGATTGCCATTTTGCCGACCTCTGCGCTCATCAGTTTGCGCTCGCCGCCAAAGTCGCCCTGTGCAGCAAAACAGTATTTGCAGCGCAGGTTGCAGTCATGCGCAACGTTGAGGCACATTGCCTTGATCGGCGCAGAAACCATCATATCCGCAAACTGCTCATAGTCGTCGCTGGTGAACAGCTGGCCGTTGTCGTACATCTCGTAGATTTCGCCGTAGGCCTCCTCCAGCTGCTGACGGGAGTAGCGGGATTCCAGTCCAGCAAAGAGCTGTGCCGGATAGGTCTTGTCCAGTTTTTCGGTGGCATTGGCTTCGAGGGAAGCTGCCAGGAAGGACGCATCGAGCAGGCGAATCATGTCGTAAACCATCTCATCGACAACATGGACTGCGCCGCTGTTGATGTCCATCACGATGTTGTATCCATTCAACTGAAAGCTATGGATCATGGGAGTTTTTCTCCTTTCGTCAATTACACATTTTTGCAGGAAAGATTTCATCCCGCAAAGCTCCCTTATACAGACAAAACGATAGGGACAGCAAAGCTGCCCCTATCGAATCAGGTTCATCTTAATGCAAACTTATTTAGCGTGTTCGCATTTCTGGTTAGCAACGGTGCAGGAAGTCTTGCAAGCAGACTGGCAGGAAGCCTGGCACTCGCCGCAGCCGCCTTTAGCAGCGGTCTCTTTCAGGTTAGCCTTATTTAAAGTTTTTACGTGTTTCATGTAACAACATTCCTTTCAAAAATTACTGTACTTTTGCTGTTACCACATTATAGCACATCTTTTCGATTCTTTCAAGCCCCTAATCCTGTTTCATTTCCAAAGCAGGCGCATCATTTTCGCGCGGCCAGGTCAGCGTGAAGATACTGCCCAGGCCCTCGGTGCTTTCCAGACCGATCTGAACGCCCAGATAGGCTGCTCCGTGCTTGACGATGGACAGTCCCAGTCCGGTGCCACCGATCTGTTTGGAGTGGCTCTTGTCCACGCGGTAGAAGCGCTCAAATACACGGCGCTGATCCACCGCTGAGATGCCGATGCCGGTGTCGCGCACCTGCACCAGTGCCTTCTGCGAGGAACCGACCACCGCCACCTCCACCTTTCCGTTTGGACGGTTGTATTTGATGGCGTTGTCGCACAGGTTATAAATAACCTCGTCGGCAATTTTGCGCACAGTGGAAACAATCGTCGACTGTCCGGCCACCTGAAAATCAATTCCCTTGGATTCTGCTGCCGACTGCAAGCGCTTTGCAATCTCCTGACAGAGGGAATACAGATCCACTGCCTCCTTTTCATAGGGCAGGGTGTCCTCGTCCAGCTGGGAAATCTTGATGATATCGCCCACCAGTGCAATCAGGCGCTGGGATTCCTCGAAAATTTTGCCGGCAAACTGCGGAATATCCTCGGGACGCACAAAGCCGTCCTTGATGATTTCAGCAAAACCGGAGATGGAGGTCAGCGGCGTTTTCAGCTCATGCGAAACGTTGGCGGTAAATTCGCGGCGGAGCGTTTCGCTCTGTTTTTGCTGGGTGATATCCACAAACAGCAGAACACCGCCCTCTACCTTTCCATCGGTGACCACCGGATTTGCGCTCATCTGATAGTAGCTGCCGTCCAGCTCCAGCACCGTTTCCGCACGCTTTCCCTTGAGGACAGCATCCACTGTACGGCAGAACGGTTCGGTACGGTTGAGGGTCAGCACATTCTCCCGATGCGCACCGACAAAAATCTGCAGTTCCGGCTTGACGCCCAGCAGCTTGAGCGCACTGTGGTTGGTCGAAAGGATCTCTCCTCCGCTGTCGATCAGCAGCAGCCCTTCCTGCATATAGTCGGTAATCATCTGGAATTCTTCCTGTTTCTGCTTGGCTGCCAGCAGCTGTTCCCGAATGGTTCGCTGCTGCCAGCTGATTTTGGTCAGCAGCGGCGCCAGCTCGTCATAGGATTCATTGTTTTCCGGATGCTCCAGATCCAACTGGTTGAGCGGTTCAACAATCTTGTGGGAAATATGCGCAGCAAACAGGCCCACCACCATCAGAATGGAAAAGGTAATCCATAAAAATGGCTGGACCATTCCGCTCATCACGGCAACAATGGTGTACTGTGTGCTGGAAACACGCAGAATCTTGCCGTCGTCCAGACGCAGCGCATAGTAGACCGTCTGTTTTTGGAAGGTGTCCGAATTACGGACCGTTTTGGAAGAACCGGTCAGCATTGCCTGGCGAATCTCCTCGCGGTCAGCGTGGTTATCCAGCGTCTTTGGGTCAAAGAAATTATCAAACAGTACGGTGCCGTTGGTGTCAATCAGCGTCACTCGCTCGGAGCTTTCCGGCAGATCCTCCAGCACCTGTGTCCCATAATTTTCCAGCGATACCGCCAGATATTCTGCCTCATTTTTCAGCTCCTTGGACAGCTGACCGTCAAAGTAGCTGTACAGCACCGTAAAGGCAATCGACATTCCCGCCAGACAGGCCACAAAGGAAATCCCCAGCACTGCACGAAAGATTCGCTTGGTCATCATGCTTTTTCTCCACCGATCTTGTATCCGATGCCGCGCACCGTTTCGATGTAATTGCCTGCCGGACCCAGCTTCTGACGCAGTGTTCGGATATGAACATCGACGGTACGGCTCTCTCCGTCAAAACCATAGCCCCAGATCTCATCGAGCAGCTGGGCACGGGTAAAGACGATCCCCTGGCGAGAGATCAGCAAACTCAGCAGCTCAAATTCTTTGAGGGTGAGCACTACTTCGTTCCCGTCCACCTGAACAATGTGGCGAACAGGGTTCACGTAGAGATTGCCCACACGATATTCCTCCTGCCGATCGTTGTCCGCTCCGCTGCGGCGCAGCAGAGCACGGATGCGGGAGAGCAGCTCCATCATCCGAAACGGCTTTGGAATATAGTCGTCAGCACCGATGTCCAGTCCGCGCACAATGTCATACTCACTGCCCTTGGCAGTCAGCATGATCACCGGCAGACGCTTGGTGGTCGGTGTGGCGCGCAGTTTTTGCAAAATGGAAAAGCCGTCCTCTTCGGGCAGCATGATATCCAGCAGTACCAGAGAGGGCGTCTTTTCGTGGACAGCAGTCCAGAACTCACTGGGCGTACCAAAGCCCTGTGCCTGCATGTTTTGTCCATTGAGTGTGTAGATAATAAGTTCGCGGATGCTCTCATCATCTTCCAGCACATAAATCATGTTTCATCACCTCGTTGCTATTGTATCACAAATCCTGGTGATGTTCATCACTTTTATGCACACCGGTGATAGAATATTGCACCCATTCAGCCAGATTGACTGCATGGTCACCGATTCTTTCAAAATATTTTGCGATCATCAGCAGATCCAGAATCGCTTCCGGATTGTCATCCTCCTCTTTTAGCGAGGCAAGCAATTCTTTTCTCACCTGAATAAACAGGCTGTCAACGGTATCGTCGTCACGGATTACCTTTTGCGCAGTCTCCATATCTGCACGAACGAAGGCATCAATGCTTTCTGTTACCATCATAACAGCTGCTTTTGCCATCTTGGTGATGTGCAGTTTGCCCTGTGCTACGGTGGAAGCGACATAACCGGTCAGCTCGGCAACATCCGCTGCCTGGTCACCGATACGCTCCATATCCGAGATCATCTTGAGTGCTGCGGAGATGACACGCAGATCTTTTGCCACCGGCTGCTGCTGCAAGAGCATTCTCATGCAGCGGGATTCGATGTCATGTTCCAGCTCATCAATGTCGTGTTCGAGCGAAAATACCCGCTCTGTCGAAACGGTATTGTCTCCGTCCAGAACCTTTGCAGCAATCGAAATGGCTTCCTCGCACATGCTTCCCATGCGGATCAGCTCGATATTGAGCTGGCGCAGCTGCTCGTCAAATTTCGTTCTCATCGTTTAACCAAACCTTCCTGTAATATAATCTTCGGTGCGTTTATCCTTTGGCATCGAGAAAATCTGCTCGGTTTCTCCGTATTCGATCATATTGCCCAACAGGAAAAATGCGGTTTTGTCCGAAATTCGCGCTGCCTGCTGCATGTTGTGGGTAACCATGATGATGGTGTACTCCTTTTTCAGCTCGGCTGCCAGCTCCTCGATTTTGGAGGTGGAAATCGGGTCAAGCGCGCTGGTAGGTTCGTCCATCAGCAGAACCTTTGGCTCTACTGCCAGTGCACGGGCGATGCAAAGACGCTGCTGCTGACCGCCGGAAAGTCCCAGTGCACTCTTGTGCAGACGGTCTTTGACCTCGTCCCAGATGGCTGCGCCTCTCAGCGAGTTCTCGACGATCTCGTCCAGACGTGCTTTGGCGCGGATGCCCTGCAGACGCGGACCATAAGCGATATTGTCGTACACCGACATCGGGAATGGATTCGGCTTCTGGAATACCATGCCGACTTCCTTTCTCAGCCAGGTGGTGTCAACCTGCGGGTCGTAAATATCCTGTCCGTCATAAAGAACCTTGCCTTCGATGCGTACACCTTCGACCAGGTCGTTCATGCGGTTGAGTGTCTTTAAAAAGGTAGATTTACCGCAGCCGGAAGGACCGATCAATGCGGTGATCTGATGTTCAGGCAGTTCCATGTTGATATCGTAGAGCGCCTGATTTGTATTGTACCAGAGATTGAGTCCCTGTGCTGCCATAATGGTAGACATTGATGACCAAACCTTTCTCTATCGTGTCAGATTATTTGTTTTTAAGTCTCTTGCCGGTAAAGTTTGCCGCCAGATTGATGACCAGTGTCAGCAGCATCAGGATGGTGGCGATTGCAAAGGCGATAGCGGTTTCTCCGCGCTCGTTGGCGTAGACATACAGCGCAACGGTCAGTGTTGCGGAGGAGGACTGCAGCGACTCTGCAAATCCGTTGAGCACCAGACCAAAACCTGCGGTGAACAAGAGCGCTGCCGATTCGCCGACGATACGGCCGATGGCCAGAATGCAGCCGGTGACGATACCGTCGATGGCATTTGGCAGAACAACGGTGCGAATCATGTGCCATTTGCCGGCGCCCAGACCCAGCGCACCCTCACGATAGGACTGCGGAACGGTCTTTAAGCTCTCCTGTGTGGTGCGAACGATGGTTGGAAGAATCATGACAACCAGTGTCAGACCACCTGCCAGGATACCCTGTTTTAATCCCATTACCTGAATGAAGAACAGCATACCAACCAGGCCGAAGATAATCGACGGGATGCCGGTGAGGATCTCGGTGGCAAACTCGATGATGGCAACCAGCTTACGGTTGGAGGCATACTCGGTCAGATAGATCGCCGCGCCTACTCCCAGCGGCAGCACGATAATCATCGAAAGAAAGATGATGTAAAGGGTGTTGAGGATATTTGGAAGGATGCCGATGGTATCATTGATGTAGCTGCTCTGGGTGCTCAGCAGCTCCCAGCTGATGTTTCCCACACCGCGATAAAAGATATATCCGATCAGGAACACCAGCAGCGCACAGGTCAGACCCGCGCACAGATACATCAGTATCTTCAGGGTACGGTCATAGACCCTGCGTCGAAATGCAAGCTCTTTCATGAATTAGGCTCCTTCTTTCTTATTCTTGATAAATACATTGAGGAAAACGTTGATCAGCATGATGAACAAAAACAGCACCAAACCGATGGAGAACAGTGCGTTTCTCTGCAGAGAACCGACCGAAGCGTAGGACATCTCGGAAGCGATCGCTGTGGTCAGGAATCGTACCGATTCAAACAGTCCAGGCATATTTGCTACGTTACCGGAAACCATGATGATCGCCATTGCTTCACCGATGGCACGACCGACACCCAATACAACAGCGGTAGCAACACCACTGCGTGCTGCAGGCAGGCTGACCTTGAAGATGGTCTCAATCTTGGTAGCTCCCAGTGCCAGAGATGCTTCTTCATATTCCTTCGGAACCGCATTGAGCGCAGTTTCGGATACGTTGATGATCGAAGGCAGGATCATAATTGCCAGTACAACGATTGCTGCCAGCAAACATGCACCGGACGAAAGTCCAAACAGATCGCGGATTGCAGGAACCAGTACGATCATACCAACCAGACCATAGACAACCGACGGGATACCCGCCAGAAGCTCTACTGCGGCGTGGATCAGTGCAGCAATTTTAGGTGGTGCCGATTTGGACAGATAGATTGCAGTCATCAGGCCAACCGGTACACCTACGATGACGGCGCCTGCTGTGCCGTAGACCGAAGTGAGGATGAACGGCAGAATACCGTATGCCGGATCGGTCTTATTGGTTGGTGCCCAGGTCTGTCCAAACAGGAAATCGATCAGACCGATTTCTTTGATTGCCGGCAAACCGGAGATAATCAGGTAGATGCTGATCAACAGAACAAAGGCAACGGCTACTGTACCACACAAGAGGAAGATGGCGTGCATCGCCATCTCCATCATTTCTCTTGCATGTTTGTGCCTCTGATTGTTTGTTCTGGATTGATTTTCTGCGTTCTTAACTGCTCCTTCTTTGCGATAAGGAATGTTTAAAATTTCTTGATCCTGCATAAATCATGCTCCTTAAACTCTCAGGGGATCGTTTTGCTGTGGATTCTCTTATTCAGCTACCGGAACTGCACCAGCGCTGCGGATCAGGTCATCAGCTGCATCGGAGGTTGCAAAGTCCATGAATGCCTGTGCTGCTTCGCTCAGTTCGGTTGCGGAGTTGGTTACGACTACGAATGGTCTCTGAACCTGATAGCTGCCGTCCTGTACGGTTTCCTCGGTGCAAGCTACACCGCCGACGGTGACAGCTTTGATGCCTTCCTGACCTTCCACTGCGGACAGAGATGCATAACCGATTGCATTTGGGTTACCTTTTACTGCTTCGATAACTGCGCCGGTGGAGGTCAGTTCCTGGCTGAGCAGGCAGGTATCTTCGGTGCCGGTGATCGACTCAAAACCATCTCTTGTACCGGAACCAGCTTCACGGCCGATGCAAGCTACTTCGCCGTCGTTGCCGCCGACGCTGCTCCAGTTAGCACCTTCGGTGGTGAACAGCTGTGCGATCTGCTCTACGCTCAGGTCTTCAACAGGGTTTTCTGCGTTGACGATGATTGCGATACCATCCAGTGCAACGGTGGTGCCTTCCAGACCTTCTGCGGTTTCTTCATCCTTCAGTGCTCTGGAGGAAAGTCCCAGATCAGCAGAGCCGGTCTTTGCAGCCTCGATACCTGTACCGGAACCAGTTGGGTCGTAGGTTACAGTGACGTTCGGGTTATCTGCCATAAACTGTTCAGACAGAACACCGATTACTTTTTCCATCGAAGTGGAACCGTTGGTAGAAACGCTGCCGGAAAGTTCTGCGGTGGTTTCTTCTTCTGGTTTTTCTTCATCGGATTCTGTGGTGGTTTCTTCAGTTGTTGTTGTGTTTTCTTCGGTTGTTGTTTCTGTGCTGCCGGTAGAACCGCAAGCAGCCATGCTCATTACCATCATTCCTGCAAGAATCATTGCTAATACTTTTTTCATTTCAAATTCTCCTTACTTACCTGTATGTTTTCTTTTCTTTATTTCCTTCAGGCTGACTATAGTATAAAATGATCAGGTAAAATCTAAAATCGCTGTTTTGTAAAAGCTATGTAAAGTGTCAATTTTTGCCTCTCTTTTTTGGAAGTTATTCCGAACCCCTTGACTTCTGCTCAGAGGATGCTATAATGTGTATATACACGATTTGATTGTTTATCGGAAAGAAGGCGTCGTTATGACCGATCAACTGGATCGCTGCCACTGCGGAGGAAGCAACTGCTTCTGTGCCAATATTAAAAGAGCAGAAAGTAAAATTACTTCCATTTATAATCATCATCTTGAAAAAGCCGGCATCACCCGCGGACAGTATGCGCTGCTGGTACATATCGACGAGAATCCCTGCATCAGTGTCAGCCACCTGGCTGAGCTTGTCGGACTGGAGAGAACCACCCTGGTGCGCAACCTCAAGCCGCTGGAACAGAGGGGACTAATCTGTGACACTGCCTGCAAAGGACGCAGCCGCAGTTTGGAACTGACTTCGACCGGTAAAGAGGTATTGGCACGCGCCAGAGTTTACTGGCAGCAGGCACAGGACGAGATGACCGAAGCACTGGGGCCGGAGATGATCGAACAGTTTTTCCGTCTGGTCGACCACATTTTGCAGCTTTAAACCGGCTGCCGGTTTTGCATCATCGTGTATATACACTGTTCTGTGTAAACGATCACATTTCCTATAGCAAGAAACTGCTGTGTAAAAGCAGAGGAGATACATTGTCATTTAACCAAAGAAAGGATGATTGGACTTTGAACGAAACCAAACATGTCAAAATCAATATTCAGGGAATGACCTGTGCGGCTTGTTCTGCTTCGGTGGAGCGAGCACTGCGCCGCGCCGACGGCGTTGTACAGGTAGCGGTCAATCTGGCGACCAACAGTGCCACCGTTTTGTGTGACCCATCGGTCAGCGAAGAATCGCTGGTGGAAATCGTCAACAAGACCGGCTTTGTGGGCAGCCTTGCCGATGTCGATGACGTCAGCGTCGCTATCACCCACACCATCAGCAAACGCCGTCTGATTGTTGCGCTCATCTGCGGCGCCGTGGTATTATATATAGGAATGTCGCACATGCTGCCGGTACGTCTGCCGCTGCCAGCCATCATCGACGACCGTGTACATCCGCTTAACTTTGCGCTGATTCAGCTGGTGTTCACCATTCCGGTGCTCATCTGCGGACGCAACTTCTTCATCAACGGCATGAAGAATCTGCTCAAACGCCATCCCAACATGGACTCGCTGGTGATGATCGGCACCACCACCGCCTTCCTGTACAGCCTGTACAACACCTTCACTATCATTCAGGGCAACGAACACGGCGCACATAATCTTTACTTTGAGTCGGCAGCGGTGGTTGTCGCGCTGGTGCTGCTGGGTAAATTCCTCGAGGAAAACAGCAAAAACTCCGCCAAACAGGCGATCAATTCGCTGGTGTCGATGATTCCAAACACCGCCATCCTCCTCAAAGACGGACAGGAGGTGGAGGTTCCTGCCAAGCAGGTTCGGGTCAAAAATATCGTCGTCGTCAAACCTGGCGCACGCATTCCGGTCGATGGTACCGTCCTCTCCGGTCAAGCATCGGTGGATGAGTCGATGCTCACCGGTGAAAGCCTGCCTGTCTATAAAGAGGTAGGTTCCCACGTTTCCGGCGGCACCATCTGCAAGGATGGTCTGCTCCAGATCGAAGCGACCGGTGTCGGCGGAAACACTGCCATCTCGCAGGTACTGCGCCTGGTCACCGAAGCACAGGAACGCAAAGCCCCGGCTGCACGTCTCGCCGACAAAATTTCGGGCATCTTTGTCCCGACCGTCGTTTCCATCGCAGTGATTACCTCGCTGCTGTGGGCGCTCGCCGGCAAGGACATTGCCTTTGTGCTCAACAACTTTGTAGCGGTGCTGGTCGTCGCCTGTCCGTGTGCACTGGGACTGGCAACACCGATTGCTGTCATCGCCGGCACCGGACGAGGCGCCAACCTGGGCATCCTCTACCGCGGCGGCGATGTTGTCGAAACTGCTGCCAGCGTCAATACCGTCATCTTTGATAAGACCGGCACCATCACCTACGGCAAGCTGCAGACTTCTTCGATTGTTCCGGTGGACGGCGTCAGCCAGGAAGAGCTGCTCTCGCTGTGTGCCTGCGCTGAATCCGGCTCGGAGCACCCGATTGCCGCTGCCATCCTCGACCGCGCACAGCAGATGCAGCTGGAAATCACCCGTCCCGATTCCACCCAGTCGATTCCTGGACGCGGCATCATCGCCCAGCGCGGAGAACATACCATCGTCGCCGGTACAATGGCGCTGATGGAGCTGGGGAAAATCGTCATTCCTGACAATGCGAACACGACCGTCCCAGAGGGCTGCACCGCCATCTATCTGGCACAGGATGGCAGATACCTCGGTATGCTCGCCCTGTCCGACACCATCCGTCCCGACGCCAGAGAAGCGATTGCCCAGCTCAATGCCATGGGCATCGAAACGGTCATGATTACCGGCGACAACGAGGGCGCTGCAAAACTGATCGCCAAGGAAGCGGGCATCACCTCGGTAAAGGCACAGGTGCTGCCACAGGATAAACATCAGGCAGTGGAGGACTTCAAGAAAGCAGGACGCATCGTCGCCATGGTCGGCGACGGTATCAACGATGCACCGGCGCTGGCAGGCGCCAATGTCGGCATCGCACTGTCCTCCGGCACCGATGTGGCAGCAGAATCCGCCGGCATCATCCTGATGCGCGAGGACCTGCACGCCGTCGTCGATTCGCTCAAACTCTCCCGCAAGACAATGCAGATTATTCGCCAGAACCTGTTCTGGGCGTTTATCTATAACATGATCGGTATTCCGATCGCAGCCGGACTGCTGGTGCTGTTCGGAGGCCCTGCTTTTTCGCCGGTATTCGGCGGCGCTGCCATGGCTTTCTCCTCTGTATCGGTCGTTTCCAACTCGCTGCGTCTGACCCGCTACCAGCCCAACCGGTAGACCGGTCATTTCATCCTATCTTTTCTCATTTTATAAGGAGGCTTTTTGTATGGAAATCAAATTTGTCACCGAAGGTATGGCTTGCTCCAAATGCGAGGCAAGAGTTCGTGAAAAACTGTCTGCAATGGCAGGCGTCAGCTCGGTGAGCGCAAATGCTGCTGACGGTTCGGTTGTTGTCACCGGCGAAGGTCTGGACCGCGATGCACTGGCCCAGGCAATCGAGGACCTCGGTTTTGACGTCATCGAATAAATCATCATTTTAAATAGAGCGGCGGGAAAGTCTCCCGTCGCTCTATTTTTGTCTATGAATGTACAAATCGTGCTGCCTGCCGGACGGAGATTTTCTCTCCGCTGCAAAGCAGTGATTCACACGGAAGAGTTCTTAACTTCCAGCAACGTTCCGAAGAAACCAGTGCTCCCAACAGCTGCATCGGGTCGATTTCCCCTTCCTCCAACAACGGCAGACAGTCCG
>NZ_CALXIN010000046.1 GCF_944388365.1 uncultured Negativibacillus sp.
CAATGACACCTTTGAGCGAGGTGGTGAAGTCGCGGCGCTCCTGATCGGTGATAGGACCCAGTGCAAAGGTACGGGTAGTATCGGTGGTGCCTTCAAAGTACTGACCGCCGCTGTCGTTGAGGAACAGATGTTCGCGTGCGAGAGTTTTGCAGTTGTCGGCAGTTGGAGCGTAGTGCATCATAGCAGCATTGTCGCGGTAAGCCATAATAGCAGTGAAGCTTTCGCTGACATAGTTGCCCTGTGCAGCGCGGAACTGAGCGATTTTTTCGGAGCAATCCCATTCGGTCACAGTTTCGCTGTTTTCCAAAGCCTCAAACAGCCAGCCAAAGAACTCTGCTTCTGCGCAGCCGTCTTTGAGATAAGCAGTGTAGGTGTTTGCGATTTCAGTTTCGTTTTTGACTGCCTTCATCATTGGAATCGGATCAACACCAGGAACCAGCATCAGGTGATGGTTTTTCTCCATTGCGTTGTAGAGCATATCGTTGACTTCACTTCCGTCACAGAGTACGGTAGCCTGATGATCCAGATTTTCCAGATAGGAATAGATCTCCTCATACTCTTTGACGCAGATGCCGTTTTTAGCGAGGATTTCCTTCGCTTCATCCGACAGGCAGGGAAGATTGAGGAAGAGGACGGCAGAATCCTTGGAGATAAATCCATAGGAAGTAGCCAGCGGGCTGGTTAGAACATCGTGTGCGCGGACGTTGAACAGCCAGTTTGTGTTATCCAGACGGGAAACAACCAGAGCGTCGCAGTCGCTTTCTGCCAGCGTTTCTCTTACCTCAGCAATCTTCTGTGCGGCAGATTTTCCGCTGTATTTTTCATCGAAATAGTAAACAGGGGTATACTCCTCCGCCGGACGATCTTCCCAGATATCGTTGCCGTAGTCTTTGGTGATGTCGATGCTGATCTCCTTGTCCGCAAACAGATCTTTCATCTTGTTGATTGCATCAACGGTGAACAGCTTTCCGTTTAAAGCGACGACACTGTTTTCCGGCAGAGCATCATGTAAATACTGTGTATAGCTTGGGCAATCCGGTTCAGAAGCGCGGAACAGAACAGCCTCGCCGCCGGCAAGCTGATTCTGAGCCTGCACATAGAATCTTCCGTCGGTCCACAGACCGCAGATATCAGCAGTAATCACTAAAGTGCCTGCCTCACCGGTAAAGCCGGAAATAAAGGTGGCAGTTCTCCAGTGTTCGGAAAAATACTCGCTCATGTGTGGGTCGCCGCTTGGAATTACGACGGCCTGTACCTGGTCGCGCTTCATCAGTTCTCTGACTTTGGCGATCTTTTCATTGGTAGTCATTGTATTCCCTCCTGTATATTGTTAGACTGTCCAAAGACAGTTTCCTACAGAATAAATTACAGCTCGATCAGCTCATGGGTGGTGGAGATCATATTCTCATAGCCGTCCTTGGTGATCAAAATCTGATCCTCAATGCGGACACCGCCCCAGTTTGGAATATAGATGCCTGGTTCGATGGTGCGCACCGAGTTTTCCTGCAAAATGTCGGTGCTGTTTGGACCCATGAATGGAATTTCATGAACAAACATGCCGATACCGTGACCAATACCGGTATAGATGTACTGTTCATATTCGGTGCCTTTGACCGCCTGAACCGATGCGTCGAATACATCCCGCAGAGGGACACCGGCCTTCATCTTGTCCAGCGAATCCTCCAGCATCTGTTTTTCCAGCTCATAGACTTCACGCTGTTTCTGGCTGGCACGTCCGACAACAACGGTACGGGTCATATCGGAAAGATAGCCGTTAAACTGACAGCCAAAGTCCATCAGGACAAAGTCGCCGTATTCGATGGCTTTGCTCGACGGGATGCCGTGCAGCAGAGAGGTGCGTGCGCCGGAGATCAGAATGTTGCCGTATGGCTGAGTGTCCGCGCCCTCCATCACCATATAGGCAGCCAGTTTGGCGGCAAGCTCTTTTTCGGTGACGCCGACACGGATGTCTTCCAGGATATGCTCAAAGGCGCGGCAGGAGATCTCGCAGGCAGCGCGGAGATATTCGATTTCCTGCGGTGTTTTGATCGAGCGGAAGGTTTCTACCACGTCGGTGGTCGCAACCAGCTGCGCCTTCACGTTCTTTTCCAGCTGGGAGTAGAACAGATAGCTCAGCGCATCCGCTTCAAAACCGATGGATTGCAGATGCTGCTGTTGAGCAAGGTCGGCGACACATTCGCCGATAGAACCGTAGTTTTTCCACAGGACGATCTCATAGTCGGGACACTCCTGAGCGACCTGCTCGGTGTAGCGAGGATCGGTCAGGAAGAAAAATCTGTCCTTCGTAATGAGAAGGTAGGAATCATCACCGGTATAGCCGCTGATGTAGCGGACATTTGGCTTTTTGGCCAGAAAAAAAGCATCCAGATCATGCTGCTGCATGTACTGGAGCAGGGCATCGACAGAGTGCATAGGGAACATCCTCCTTTTTTACATAAGGCTTTTCATGATTTAAGAAATTTTATCCTAAAATATTACACAATTAAAAAATAAGGACAAAATATATCATAAAAAACAATGTTTATCAGTTAATTCCATTATAATGTCATTATTTCAAAAATTCAATCCTGAAACCATATTTTCTCAAATCAATTTGCAAGGTAAACGAAATCATTTGTATATAAAAAACGGTCGGACGCATTTTGCGTCCGACCGTTGGTCTGTGCAGTTTTACAGGATACGGGTGATGAGAATGTTTGCATTGGTGACCTTGACGGTTCCGGCAGAAGTGTTGGACAAAGCGATGGTGCCGGTGGTGCCGCAGGGAACGGTGATCAGAGCAGATGCGCTGACCGAGTTCAACTGGTTGGCATTTCCCGTGGCTGCAGATTCGGAGCCTGGTACAACAGCGCCGCCGGAGAGCAGAGCCATCGAGATGGCGACGTTACTGCCGCTGTCTGGTTCAACGTTGGCATTGTACTCCACTAAGTAAACACCAGGGCAGGTCAGTGTAAAGTTTGAGGTGCCAGCGGTGTGCTGAACACAGGTGCCGTTTGCAACACGATCGGTTGCAAAGTTGATCGGATTGTTGGTGGTGACAGACTGTTCTGCCTCATTGACAGCGTTCAGATAGCTTGGAGCACAGGACGAACAGTTGCCGACACCGGAGCCAAGACCGGCGCAGTTAGCGCAGGAAGTGCTGCTGGTAGAAGCAGAGGAACCGGTGCGTGGGAAGATTGGCAGAGTGGTTGGGCAGTTGCAGCCTGGCAGGCAGCAGCCGGACCATCCGCAAGGCCAGGTCCATGGCCAGTCACAAGGATTGCAGCAGGGAGCAGCTGGAATAGAATCGAGATCGCAGGAGATCTGGTCATAGCGTGCCAGAGCGCAGCGCGCATAATCATTCAGTGTACCATTTGCACAGACAAAGGATGGGGAAGATGATGTGGTGTTGCTGTTGGTGCAGCTATTGCAGCAACTGTTATAGCAGCAGTTACAGCTGCAAGGGTCAGGGCTGCAGGAGCATGGTGAACACATCATACAAGGGTTGCAGCAGCATGGATCATAACATGACATGGATTCCACCTCATTCAGATTGGATTACTGGTAACCAGTACCGCAAACAAGTGCTGCGGCATTACCACTCTATGCAAAGAGAGAAAAAAGTGTTTCTGTCAAGTTGGCGGAAGCTTTCCGAAAAAGTAAAAATCCGCGCTTATCATGAAGCACGGATTTTTCTTAGGAGAGTTTATGAAGAAAAAAAGAAAATATCGAAATGAAGAATCTATACGGACCGAATGATCCGGCAGCCAGCTGCTGCATCAATCCGACAAGGTCGGAGATATTTGGTAGTCTGCCCCGCTCATCGTGCCGGTATTCCGCCCACACGATGAGCTAACAGTTGTTCTATTTTCAGAAAAAGAACCGACGAAGAAAAATTATATTAGATCATCAATGAATCATCAAAGTTCATTCAGTTGTTTTTTTGCATCCGCTCCTTTCGTTTGACTATGGCTACAGTATACCCTGTAAATATGTCTTTCGTTTAACCCTGTTTTAAACAAAACTGGTGGATTTTGTAAATGAAATTTGAAGTACTTAGAAGCATTTTGAGAACACAAAATTGCTTCTGAGTGAGCGCAGATAAACGGCGATTGTATAAAAAAATCAGGACGTATCCCGAAAGAAACGTCCTGATGGAAAAGTTTATTTTTTGTTAGCTGATGCGGATCTGTGCAGCTTTCTCCGGTTTGAAATCGTTTTCCAGGTCGTAGATGTTGTGGGTGGTGGAGTCACGCAGTACACGACCGTTGAGCGAGTAGGTACGGATGAAACGTTTGTTGTCAACAGTGGTCCAGTACTCGGTGTCCCAGGTCAGATAGCCGTCACCGTCTGTTTCCGGTGCAGGCAGAACAAAATCAACCTGACGGCCGTCTCTCATCAGCTGGATGAGGCTGTCGTAGGTAACTTCCAGTTCTACTTTGTTTACGATATCGGTTGCTTTCATGTCAATCCATTCCTTTCCGAAGAACAAAGCGGAAAATCCGCCGCTCCGATACAAAATTTAACTCTCATTCATTATACTCCCTTTTTGGGAAATACACAATCCCAAAAACGGAGACGAAAGACAAAAAATTAGAATCCGCGCAGAGTTGCCTGAATGTCCACGCCCATACGGGTAAAGACAGCTACAATCTTCTGACGGGCAGCAATGACATCCTTCTGTTTGTCCAGCAGCTGACGGTCGGTCAGGTCGCGGTTTTTCTCGCTGCGTTTGTCCTTTGGAGCATCCAGATCGTCGCGCAGGAAGTTCAGACCGATGTAGACAACCTTCAGCTCATTGAGTCCCAGCGACTGACGGTCCTGCTCCAGCTGCTCGCGGACCGATTTGATATAGCCGAGATTTTTGTTGGCGTTTTCTTCACTGATTTCCTTAAAGTTTTTGCGGGCAAGGAAATCGTTGATGTCCTGCTCCAGCAGATCCAGACCTTCCTGGATGCAGTCAAGGTCCGACTGATACAGAGCGTTGGAGGTGACATTTTTTCTTATATTACATTTCAATGAAATAACATCCTTTCCATTCTGGGTGATAGCTTTATTTTATCATACTTGCCCCAAAAACACAATCTTTGGCAAAATTTTTATCCAAAGCCAAGGACAGTGGATTGATTATTGCATGAAAACGTATTATAATAAAGCAATACGGACAAAGACAGCTGCCTTTGTCCCTGAATATCAGTCAATATCTTTCATTATATAATGAGGATAAAAGATATATGGAGGTAAAAACGATGCAAAGAGTTGAACTGAGAAAGCTGGCGGCAGCTTCTGCGGAGTATGCAGACAAACAGCTGACCGTCGCCGGATGGGTCAGAACCATCCGTACATCCAAAAACCTGGGCTTTATCGAACTGAATGATGGTACATCCTTCCAGAATCTGCAGGTTGTATTCGAGAATAGCAAGGTGGAAAATTATAATGAGATCAGCAAACTCAACGTCGGTGCTTCCATCATCGTCAAAGGTCAGCTGATCATGACTCCAGAGGCTAAGCAGCCATATGAGGTTCATGCCGATGAGATTGTCATCGAAGGACAGTCCACTCCGGATTATCCGCTGCAGAAAAAACGTCATTCGGTAGAATTTTTGCGCACCATCGCACATTTGAGACCAAGAACCAACACCTTCAGCGCAGTATTTCGTGTTCGTTCGGAGGCAGCATTTGCAATCCATAAATTCTTCAACGAGCGCGGATTTGTTTATGCACACACTCCACTGATTACCGGAAGCGACTGTGAGGGTGCAGGCGAGATGTTCCATGTAACCACTCTGGATATGGAAAACCCACCGCGCACCGAGGATGGCAAGGTAGATTATAGCCAGGACTTCTTCGGCAAACCAACCAGCCTGACTGTATCCGGACAGCTGGAGGGCGAGTGCATGGCAATGGCATTCTCCAACATTTACACCTTTGGCCCAACCTTCCGCGCTGAGAAATCCAACACCACCCGTCATGCAGCAGAGTTCTGGATGATGGAGCCAGAGATTGCCTTTGCGGATCTGAGCGACATGATGGATCTGGCCGAGGATATGATGAAATACGTTCTGTCCTATGTGATGGAAAAATGCCCGCAGGAGATGGCATTCTTCAACCAGTTCTATGACAAGGGCCTGCTGGAGCGTCTCAACCACATTGTCAACTCCGACTTTGTTCGTCTGCCATACACCGAGGCAGTCAAGCTGTTGGAGGAGCACAAGGATCAGTTTGAATATCCGGTTTACTGGGGCTGTGACCTTCAGACCGAGCACGAGAGATACCTCACCGAACAGGTATTCAAAAAGCCAGTCTTTGTCACCGACTATCCAAAGGAGATCAAAGCTTTCTATATGCGCTTGAACGACGACAACAAGACCGTTGCCGCAGCAGACCTGCTGGTTCCAGGCATCGGCGAGATCATCGGCGGCAGCCAGCGTGAGGAGCGCTACGACGTCCTGCTGAACCGTATCCGTGAGCTGGGTCTGAGAGAAGAAGATTACTCCTGGTACCTCGATCTGCGCAAATACGGCGGTACCAAACATGCCGGTTATGGTCTGGGCTTCGAGCGTCTGATTATGTACATCACCGGTGTCAGCAACATCCGCGATGTCATCCCATTCCCAAGAACCACCGGTTCCGCAGAGTTTTAATTTAGCTCGATAATACAAACAGGATAAAACAACAAGCCACTTGTCCGATAGGACCGGTGGCTTGTGTTGTACAGGGAGGTTTCTTCATGAAAATTTGCTGGATCAGCGCCGGTCAGTCCGGTGCATTGGGTGTACAAGCTTGTGTACAGGCGTTGAGAGAGATGGTGACCGACCAACCGGCGGCGATGTCGGCAGCCGAGCTGCTTCAAAGCCTGCGGGTGGAAAAAGTGGTGTTTGCACCATTGGAAGTGGCAGGAACAGAAAATTTGCAGCAGGCCATCGACTTCTGCGCACTGGTAAAGATGGGAGAAAGGGCAAGCGATCCCAAGCTGTTTGCACTTTTTCAGGAGCTAGCGAAGGCAGGCATCCAGCT
The DNA here is from genome assembly GCF_944388365.1 of uncultured Negativibacillus sp. Classification (GTDB taxonomy): domain Bacteria; phylum Bacillota; class Clostridia; order Oscillospirales; family Ruminococcaceae; genus Negativibacillus. The sequence continues at coordinate 7,018 of NZ_CALXIN010000046.1, forward strand.
GTGCTTTGCCGAGCGCAGTCCAGCCATGTGTCCATTGCAGGCAAAGGAAGCGCAGGTGGAAGGCTACTCGGCGCTGGTAGTGCTGGGAGAGGGCATGGAAGCGTCCGATACAGTGGCAGTGCTGTGCTGTAATGTGGACGACAGCACCGGAGAGGAGCTTGGCTGGGCGATGGAACAGCTGCTGGCGGCAGGAGCAAGAGACGTATTTTTCACGCCCATCCAGATGAAAAAGAACCGGCCTGCCACCATGGCGACGGTGGTCTGTACGCCAGGACAGGAACAGATGTTCTGCCGACTGCTGATGAAGCACACCTCAACCATCGGTGTGCGCTGGAACTACTTTGAGCGGGCAGTCATGCGCCGCAGTTTTCGGACGGTGCAGTCTCCATGGGGCGAATTGCAGCTCAAGTGCTGCCGTTATGACGATGTGGAAAAGGTGAGCGTCGAGTATGAATCCGCAAAGCAGGCCGCTCTGCGCTGTGGATGCAGCGTGGGAGAGATTCTGCGGTGGTCAGAAAAGGGAAACAGATAGAATGATTATCCTTTCTTTCGCTTGCAGGATAGGAGTACCAAGATCTGCATCGCCCATGCGGCAGCAGAAAGAACAGTCAAAAGAGATTGCGCTGTAAAAGGTTTAAAATACCAGGACAGTTCTTCCAGATGGGTAAACTTTGCTGCCACAACCGAGCAGACAAAGCTCAGAATGTTTCCTGTCAAAAGAACAACAACTTTTCCGGTTCGGATGCAAAGTGTGCAAAGTATCAAAAATGCTGCGAACATGACTACATAAAGCAGCATGGTGCCGAATACAGCGTCGCTCCAGACAGCAAGAAAGGCATAGGGAACGACGTAAGCGATAAGAAGGAGAAGGCGGATACACCAATTTTTCATAAAAACACCTCCTGATGTTAAAAGGAGACTACCTATCTAAATTGTCTGCCCAAAAGTCATGGAGAATTCTGCTCAGCTCGTCGCTGCCCTCAACCACACGGGCATGGCTCCAGTGGGCAGGGAATAAGCGGCGGTAACCGGAAGTGGAAAAGCGGTCGTCGAGTAACAGAACCACGCCGCGGTCGGATGCGGTGCGGATTACTCTGCCCGAAGCCTGCAACACCTTGTTCATACCTGGGTAGCGATAGGCAAAGTCATAGCCCATGCTGTTTTGCTTCTGATAGTAGTCGCGAAGAATCTCCTGTTGTGGTCCTACCTTGGGCAGCCCTGTGCCGATGATGGCGCAGCCCAGCAGTCGTTCTCCGGCAAGGTCCACGCCTTCGGAATAGATGCCGCCCAGCACCGCGAAAGCCAGCATCGGGGAGTCGGTGTGCGGATCGTCAAAGCGGTGCAGGAATTCTTCCTTTTGCTCATCGGTCATCTGTGAGGATTGTACCAGCAGCTCTATCTGTGGATAGAGTTTGACAAAGACCTCCTGCACCTGCTGCAAATATTGGTAGGACGGAAAGTAAGCCAGATAATTGCCGCTGCGTGCCGCCACCATCCGGTACAGCAGATGGGCGATGGGCACAAGGCTCTGTTCACGGCTGGCCCAGCGGGTATTGATCTGCGGACAAACCAGCAGACAGAGGTGCTCAGGGTCAAATGGAGAGGGAAGTGCGTAGGAATGGGTCTGGGATGAAGGGTCTGCACAGCCCAGCACCGTTTTATAGTAGGAAGGCGGCGAGAGAGTCGCCGAAAACAGCGCCGCACATCGTCCCAGCTTGAGTCGCTGGTCGATCATATTGGCAGGATCGAGGCAGAGCAGCCGCACTGTGACCTGGGAGGAAGCGGAGGATACAAAAAAGACAAACCGCTCGTCGAACAGTTCGGCGATGCGCAGGAAAAAGCGCAGGTCGAAATAAAGCTGCAACAGCTCCGGTGCGACGGCCTCCTGCGCTCCTGCCAGAGCACCGCGCCAGATGCGGTCCTGCCGCCGCTGCTCCAGAAAATGGACAAAGGCGTTGTACAGCCGCTGGGCGCTCTTTAGAAAGGCAGGCGGAATCTCAGCGGAGCAGAGAAAGTGCTCGCGTTCCTCGCTCTGTTCCGCAATCTGCTTTTTCAGCGCGAGCAGTTCCTTGTTTAATGACCCGAGCGCACGGGAAAGCTCTTTGGAAAGCGGTGCCGCCAGCTTTTTGCAGGCGAGGACGTCGGTCTTTTGCAGCTGGGCAGAGTACATCCTGCGGGCGCGGTCGATCAGGTTGTGCGCCTCATCAATCAAGAAGCAGTAGTCGCTTGGACGGTCAAAAAACCGGCGCAGATAGACCACAGGGTCAAACAGATAGTTGTAGTCACAGATGATGGCGTCGCACCACAGCGACAGATCCAGTCCCAGCTCAAACGGACAGAGCGTCTTTTCCTTGGCCCAACGCTCGATGGTGTCGCGGGTGAAGGCATCCTCCTGTGCCAGCATCTCAAACAGCACATCCTGCACACGGTCGTAATATCCGAGGGCATAGGGACAGTCGTCGGGATTGCACAGCCGTTCGGACAGAAAGCAGATTTTGTCCTTGGCGGTGAGGGTCACCCGTTTGAGCCGCAGTCCCTGCTGCTGCATCCGTGCAAAGCCTTCCTCTGCGACTGCGCGGGTGGAGGTCTTTGCGGTGAGATAAAACAGGTGGGAAATAAGCCCTTCGCCCATCGCTTTGACGGCGGGAAAGAGCGACGAGATGGTTTTGCCGGTGCCGGTGGGCGCCTGGCAGAACACACGGGAGCGATTGACCGCAGCGCGATAGATCACGGCTGCCATCTGACGCTGACCGGCGCGATAGCTTTCAAAGGGAAAGGGCAGCTGTTTGGCAGATTGATTGCGCAGAACCGACCAGTCCAGCTGCATCCTTGCCCAACGGTGATAGCGATGCAGCAGGTCACAGAAAAACTCTTGCAGCTGCTGAGCGGAAAAAACCTGGGTAAACTGGGAAACTTCCTCCGTTTCGGTCTGGCAGTAGAGGAGGCGGACACCGACCTTGTCGAGATGTTCCAGCTGCGAAAGGAGGAAGGCATAGCATTTGGCCTGTGCCCAGTGCAGAGGACGAAAACCTGACTCGCCCTCGGTGCCGCTCAGCGAAGAAAGCGGCAGGTCGGTGGTCTTGATCTCCTCGATGGTGACCGAGCCGTCCTCCTCGGTCAGAATGGCGTCGGCACGACCAAAGACCCGAAAGGAGATCCCATCCTCCGTCCATTGCTGGGAGAGGGAGACCTCGGCGCGGTAGCGGTCGCCATAGCGCTCGCGGGACTGCTTTTGCAGCTTGCGGTGCAGACGGGAACCTTCGTTGGCACGCTCCACCAGATCGGTGCCTCCGACGCGGTTGTCGATGCTGCCGCTCATCAGGATAAATTCGACCAGCTCACGCACCGGAAGGGATACCTCAGCAAAAACTTCCTGCATGAAAATGCCTCCTGTGATAAAAACTACTTTACAGAGTATCATACCATAAAGCCGAACTTTTTGACAGAGAAAAGTGTCATGATGGCGGGAAAGGAACAAATAATGTTGGAATGGATTCAAAAAATTGATTTTCTGGTGTTGGATTGGATTCAGCACCATCTGCGCGGCGCCGCACTGGATGTGGCAATGCCGCTGGTGACCATGTTGGGCGATGGAGGAATCTTTTTTGTGCTGCTGACGCTGGTGCTGCTGTGCACCAAACGCTGGCGCAGTCTGGGGCGTTCGCTTGCCATTGCTCTGTTGTTGGGTCTGCTGTTTGGAAATCTGCTTCTTAAACCGCTGGTGGCGCGCATCCGTCCCTATGACCTGGTGCAGGGAATCGAGCTGCTGGTGGAACCGCTGTCCGATTACTCCTTTCCATCGGGTCACACGATGGCTTCCTTCGCCTTTGCAGGTGTGTTCTGGTATCGCCGCAAAGAGGTTGGACGCTGGGCGATTGCAGCGGTGGTGGTCGCAGTTTTGGTTGCCTTTTCCCGTCTGTATCTCTATGTGCATTTTCCAACCGATGTTCTGTGCGGCGCCGCTCTGGGCTGGTTGTTTGGCTATCTGGCGGTGCGGCTCAATGGATGGTGGGAGAAACGACGGGCAGAAAAACAGCAGTGCTGATCTTTATAGAACACAAAAAGACAGCCCTTCGGCTTTATGAGCCGAGGGCTGTCTTTTTGTAAAGAAGAAGGAATAAAAATGGGTTATCGAAATGAAAGTTAGTGGGATTCGTTTTGAGATTCAGGCTTTTTTGCAGTATGGCAGGAAGAGCATCCGCTGCATCCTCCACAGCAGCCTGAGCAGGAGCCGGAGGCGTGGGAACGAATAACACTGCGCAGTGCGAGGACTGCCAGTACAATCAGGATAGCTGCAATAATAAAGGTCGACATAGAAAAACCTCCGAATATCGAATAAGTATCAATATTAATTAGCGATTGCTAACTCATCTTCTGAGATAACTCTACCATATTTGGAGAGGTTTGTCAATAGAGAAAAGTGACTATGGGCAACAAAACGTGAATACTTGTAAAAAATAGAGAAAAGAAAAGCTTTGTCGAATCGGAGGAGAAAATGAATTGACAATTATCCGCTGGATTGTTAAACTAAAAAGGAAAGATGTCCCTGACGATCAATCAGGGAATTTGTATTTTGAGATCATGATGGAGGAATGTTACAATGAGCACCAATGCGTATGAGAGCCCGTTTTCTTCCCGTTACGCAAGCGACGAAATGCAGTATGTCTTTTCTCAGGACAACAAATTTAAAACCTGGAGAAAACTGTGGATTGCTCTTGCAAAGGCAGAAAAAGCACTGGGAATCAACATCACCGATGAACAGATTGCCGAGCTGGAGGCCAATAAAGAGAACATCAACTATGAGATAGCACGCGAGCGTGAAAAACTGGTCCGTCACGATGTTATGAGCCATGTGTATGCTTACGGCTGCGAGTGTCCAAATGCCAAAGGTATCATCCACCTGGGCGCAACCAGCTGCTATGTCGGCGACAACACCGATATCATCATCATGCGCGAAGGTCTGGAGATCGTCCGCAGAAAGCTGCTCAACGTCATTGCAATGCTGGCTAAATTTGCTGACCAGTACAAAGAGATGCCATGCCTTGCTTATACCCATCTTCAGCCTGCACAGCTGACCACCGTCGGCAAACGTGCTACCCTGTGGATCAATGAGCTGCTGATGGACGAGCAGGAGATCGAAGCAAGAATCAAATCGTTAAAACTGCTCGGCTCCAAGGGAACCACTGGTACCCAGGCAAGCTTTATGGAGCTGTTTAACGGCGACCAGAAAAAATGCAAACAGGCAGAGCAGATGATCGCTCATGAAATGGGCTTTGAAAGCTGCGTACCGGTATCCGGTCAGACCTATTCCAGAAAGATCGACTACTATGTGCTTTCCAACCTCAGCGCAGTTGCACAGTCGGCAAGCAAGTTCTCCAACGATATGCGTCTGCTGCAGAACTTCAAAGAGATGGAGGAGCCATTTGAGAAAAACCAGATCGGTTCTTCTGCAATGCCATACAAACGCAACCCAATGAGAAGCGAGCGTATCACCTCTCTGGCAAGATATGTGATGGTCGATACCCTCAATCCGGCGATTACCGCAGGTACTCAGTGGTTTGAAAGAACCCTGGACGACTCCGCAAACAAGAGAATCTCGGTTGCAGAGGCATTCTTGGGCGTTGATTCGATCCTGAACATCATGCTCAACATCTGTGATGGCCTGGTTGTTTATCCAAAGGTAATCCATCAGCGCGTTATGCGTGAACTGCCATTCATGGCAACCGAAAACATCATGATGTCCGCAGTTAAGAAGGGCGGCGACCGTCAGGTTCTGCATGAGCAGCTGCGTGTTCACTCTCAGGCAGCAGCCCGCGTAGTGAAGGAAGAAGGCGGCGAAAACGATCTGATCGACCGCATCGTTGCTGACCCGCTGTTCAACCTCAAGAAAGAGGAGATCGTTTCGATCCTCGATCCAAAGAACTTTACCGGCCGTGCACCATCCCAGGTAACCGAATTCCTCAACGAGTGTGTCAACCCTGTTCTGGAAGCCAACAAGGAACTGCTGGGTGAACATGCGGAGCTGAACGTATAATTTTGACCATAAGAGCAAAAAGATGCCGTTCCCGTTATTCGGGGACGGCATCTTTTTTGCCATTTTTTTCGTGTTCTCTGAGCAGCAGGTCAATAAAACCATTGACCAACCGGCGCTCCTTTGGTGTACAGAGCAAAAGCTTGTTTTGGATATCTGACTGCAGATAGTTTTCCATATCCTGCTTTGTTCCCAGTAAAATTTCATCTGGGGTCACATCCAAAGCACTGCAAAGTTTCATCAGTGTTTCAAGACTGGGAATTGAACGGGAGTTTTCGATATGGGAAATGTAGATATTGGACAGGTCAGATTTTTCAGCAAGCTGTTCCTGCGTCATGCTGCAGTTTTTGCGTATTTGAGCAATTCTTTTCCCAACAGCGGTATAATCAATGTTCAAGTGGCACCACCTCTATCAAAGAGTATCGGAAAAATACCATTCGAAGAATATATTTCAAGTATATATATACTTGAAATTATAATAAAACGTGCTATAATAATACTAAACCATTATAAACAGTATAAGCAGTTTAAGTGAAGATAAACTGAAAGTATAGTTGTAAAAAGAGAATATGCGACACGAAAGTGCAAAAATTGTCTGCAATGATAAGAAGTTCCGATTTTGTGATATAAATTGGAATTCCTTATAGATGATTGTGAAAATCAACAAGGAGGAGAAGAACAATGACCCCAAAATGGAAAAAAGGACTGGCCGTATTTCTATGTGCGGCGATGATTGCCAGTGGCAGTATGGCAGTATCTGCAGATGAAGGAGAGCCGTTACCGCCACAAACAAACGTTGAGACTGATGCAACAACACCGGACGGAACAACCCCAGACGGAACAACGCCGGATGGAACAACCCCAGACGGAACGACACCAGACGGAACAACGCCGGATGGAACAACACCGGACGGAACCACGCCAGACGGAACGACACCGGATGGAACGACACCGGACGGAACGACTCCGGATGTTACACCCAGTGCCAACACGGGAATCGTGCCGATAGGGGAACCGTCTGTATTGGCAAATACAACGGTTTCTGACGCAGATGGTTTAAAAACCGCAATCGAAAACGCTTCTGATGGAGATACAATTACATTAGAGCAGGGCACTTATGAGGTAGGCACCTTAACCATCCAAACGTATATCAATCTCAAAGGAAATGACGCAGAGATAGTAGGAAATATTTGCTATCAGTTGCCTCATACTGCTGATAGCAAGTCCATCTCAGTTACAGGATTAAGTTTTACCCATGGAAATAACGTTCAGGCTTTACAATTTAGAGGTGAATCCCCTAATCAGGGATATAATTTAACAATATCTGTTTCTGGCAAGCGATTTGTCAAGGGGGCTTTTTCTTTCCGTGACAAAATATGCCCGCCCCATTGGATAACCATAGCAAT
>NZ_CALXIN010000047.1 GCF_944388365.1 uncultured Negativibacillus sp.
GAACTACAGGGCTCGAACCTGTGACCCTCTGCTTGTAAGGCAGATGCTCTCCCAGCTGAGCTAAGCTCCCACATTTTTTGTACGTTTCCTTTGGTTCGTGACCGCCGTTCCCGTGACAACGTAGATTATTATACTACGGCTTTTTTGATTTGTCAACAGTTTTTTTCAAAAAAATCAAAAAATCTTATTCGTGCAAAAAATCCCATGAATATGCGGTTTTACAGCTACACATAATAACAAAACGGGGAGCAAATGCAATTTTTCCCCATTTTTATTTTGATTTATTTTTTGTATAGAAGGAGGCAGCAGCATGAAACAGCATCAACACCATCAGCCGGATTGTGTGTCCAACGACAAATCTCCCCGCAATCTTCTGCCGCCGGAGTTATCCTCCCTGTATCCGCGTATCGACCCCATCACCAATCTGCATCCGCGCTATGCGTCCACTCCATCTGCCAAGCGCTCTCGTGCACTTCCCATCCAGCAGTTTGAACAGCTCCTGGATCAGAAAGATTTAAACTCCATTCAGCTTTAATCTGCAGCCGTCCTGCCCTTTTGGGGCGGGACGGTTCTTTTTTATTCCTATGCTACATAAAACTTTTCACAAAGGCGCTCCAGCGTCACTTCTCCAATTCCCTCTACTTCCAACAGCTGATCCATCGTTTCGATCTTTCCCACCTGGGCACGATAGTCCAGAATGCTCTGCGCCTTCTTCTCTCCGATTCCTTCAACCTCCATCAATGCTTCCTTATCCGCCTGATTGATGTCCATTGGGAATTCACTTTGGAAGGCTTCTATTTTCTGAGGCTGCTCCTGCTGTGTCTGCGGCGAGCTTTCCTGCTTTTGGGGATCGGAGGTTATAACATCTTCTTTCACATTTGTCTGGTCTGTACTGCTGCTTGCCAGACGGGAAACGGTCAGCGGCCAGGGTGAACGCGGCGAAGTTGCCATCACCATCATAACTAAAATCAGGGCGGAAACCAGCGCCAACAGACTCATCATTTCTACAATTTGCCGCTCTTTCATACAGGTTTCTTCCTCCTCTGTCGCTTTTGTAAAAATATTATAGTGTATTTTTGTCTTTTCGTCTATCTTTTGGTTGTAAAGTGTTGTATGATAGATATGGGCAATTTATAAATTCTCCTATCACAAAATAACGACCAGATTCCTTTAAACACGCCATTTTCCGCCCTTATTTTAGTTTATATTCTCAGGTTATAATATAAGTTTTGTGGAAAAATATTTGTTATAAAATAATGACTATCAGTCATTTTGTTATGCTTTCGCATAAAACTTTCCGGAAATTTTTCCATAAATCTTATTGACAATGTACAATCATTTAGATTATGATATAGTAGAAGAAATTTTATTTCTTTTTGCAACTAGCAAATCATAACATTTTGTAACATGATTTGCTGATTGCAAGCGGAAAGAATAAGGTTTGTGAGGGGTTTCAATTCGTTATTTTTTCCACAAACATTTCGCGAAAAGCGCTTGGCTACGCCATTTTTTCCAATGTGTCATCCGCGTTTCGCAGGTCAAAATAAAAAGGGTGGTGACAAAATTTGTTAGATGTACTCAGCAAAGTCAAGCAGGCCGAGGATGCTGCACAGCAACTTCTCGGTGAAGCCCAGCAAAAAGCCGTCGCAATTCGCGCCGATGCTCAAAAGCAGGGCAAAACAATCCTTGACAATGCCAAATCCGATGCTGCCAGACTCTCCGAGGACATCGTCTCTCGTGCCCGCAGTGATGCGCAAACCTGGCTTGAGAACTCAAAATCGGCTTCCGAAAATGAGTGCAAGGCAATGGCACAACGATCCAAAGAGAAACTGACCGCAGCGGCAAACCTCATTGCAGAGAGGATTGTGAACACATTATGATTTTAAAAATGCAGAAACTGACTCTCATCGGGTTTCTGGCAGAAAAGGAAGCAATTCTGCAGGATCTGATGAAGAAGAAGTGCGTCCAGATCGAGGGACCGGAAAACATCCGCGACTATGACAGCATCGCTCAGATGACCGTTGCGGGTGTGGCTCAGACCTATGAGCTGGAGCAGGAGCTTGCACAGTTCACCTCTGCTATCCGCGCTGTTTCTCCTTATGAAGAAAACGGCGGGATGTTCGCCAAAAAAGACGTGGCAGACTTTTCGGCCATGCTCGACAAGAGCCTTTACAAAGAGGCAGTACAGCTTCGCGACGAAGTAAACGGCATTGTCAAACAGATCGCCGAACAGAAAAATGCAGGCGCCCGTGCCCAGCTGCAAATTGCTGCGTTGGAGCCGTGGAAGGACCTCGATCTTGATTTGTCTGTGACTCAAACCAGATCGTGCTCTGTGCTGTATCTGACAGCCGGTGCAGATGTCAACCTCGAAGAGCTGCAAAAACAGCTGGAGGAGGCAACCCCACTGTGCTATCTGCACAAGGTCAGCTCCTCAGCCGAGGCATCGTGTCTGATCCTGATTTATCACAAACAGGTCCATGACGCTGTGATGGGTGTTGTCAAGGGATTCAACACCAACCGTCCGGACTTTGCTTCCTTTAAGGGCAGTGCGGCGGAAAACATCTCTTCCCTGAAAAACAAAATGGAAGCCTGCAGCAAAGAGGCTCAGCGCCTGACCGAACAGCTCAAGGTCGCTGCCAAATCCTCCAAGCTGCTCAAAACCGGCTTCGACATGGTGACCCTGCAGATCGACGACCAGAAGGTTCGGGAGAATATCTTCCAGACCCAGAGTGTCTTTGCTCTGACCGGATGGATCACCGAAAATGATGCCAACAAGGTAAAGAAAGTATTGGACAAGTACAGCTGCTATTACACACTCGAGCAGCCGCAGGAGGGCGAAGATCCTCCGGTCAAGCTCAAGAACAGCAAGTTTGTCAAACCTTACGAGCTGATCACCGAGATGTACTCGCTGCCAACACCGGACGGCATTGACCCAACGCCGATGCTGACTCCATTCTTTATCGTATTCTTTGGCATGATGCTGGCAGATGCAGGTTATGGTCTTGTTATCTTCCTGCTGTGCCTGATTGGACTGAAAAAGCTCAAACCGGACGAAGGCTTTTTGAAGAGCGCCATGCAAATCGGTGTGTCCTGCGGTCTTTCGACCATCTTCTGGGGCATCATCTACGGCGGCTACTTCGGCAACCTGGTCACTCAGGTGGCTGAAAGCTGGTTTGGCAAAACCGTCACCGTTCCACTGGTTCTTGACCCGCTCAACGACCCAATGTCGGTTATGATCCTCTCCTTTGTTCTGGGTGCTATCCACCTGTTCACCGGTATGGGAATCAAAATCTACATGATGGCAAAACGTGGTCATCTGCTGGACGGTCTGATGGACATCGGCCTGTGGTATGTTCTGCTGGTCGGTCTGCCAATGCTTGCCCTGCCTGCAACAGCAGGTGTCGGCAAAGTTCTTTCGATTGTCGGTGCTGCAGGACTGATCCTGACCCAGGGCCGCCACGAAAAGAACATCTTCATGAAGCTGATCAAAGGCGTCATGAGCCTGTACGATATCACCAGCTATCTTTCGGACGTTCTGTCCTATGCCCGTATCCTGGCGCTGGGACTTGCCGGCGGTGTTATCGCAAACGTTATCAACATCATGGGCACCATGCCAGGATTCAATATCATCGGCATCATCGCCTTTGTGCTGATCTTCCTGGGCGGTTCCGCTTTCAACCTTGCCATCAGCGGTCTGGGAGCTTATGTACACACCTCCCGTCTGCAATACGTCGAGTTCTTCGGAAAATTCTACGAAGCCGGCGGCAAGCCTTTCAAGCCTTTCAAGGCTAACACAAAATATACTCTTATCTCTGACAAGGAGGACAAATAATCATGGAAGCAACAACTTTTTCTCAGTTCTTTTTCTCTGGTAACTTTTTAGCAGTATTGGGTGCAGCTCTGGCTGTAGGTCTTGGCGGTATCGGTTCCGCTAAAGGTGTAGGTATCGCTGGTGAGGCTGCTGCAGGACTGATCGCTGAAGATCCTGACAAATTCGGTCAGACCCTGATTCTTCAGGCTCTTCCAGGTACACAGGGTATTTACGGCTTCCTGGTTGGTATCATGGTAATGCTCAACTGCGGATTCCTCGGCGGTTCTGCTGCTCTGACCTCTTCCCAGGGTCTGTACGTTCTGGCTGCTTGCCTGCCATGTGCTCTGACCGGTCTGGTTTCCGGTATCCATCAGGGTCGTGTATCCGCTGCTGGTATCAACGTTGTTGCTAAGAGACCTAACGAGGTTTCCAAAGCAATGATCTACGCAGCTATGGTTGAGACCTACGCAATTCTCGGCCTGCTGATCTCCGTACTGCTCGTTATCAACGTTGGCAACGTTGCTTAATCCATACCGGAACATTTCACTGTTGTGGAACAAAAACTTTGAAATCGAGGTGAAACCGGTTGAACAATATTGAAAGCATTGTTAAGAAGATCGCTGACGATGCTCGTGCACAGGCTGACCAGAAGGTTGCCGAAGCACAGCAGGAAGCAAAACAGATCCTCAGCGATTATCAGGCACAGGCTGACAAAGTCACACAGGATGCGCAGGCACAGGCACAGAAAGAGGCTGCTACCATCGCTGAACGTGTGGAATCCCAGTCCGGTCTGATCCGCAGAAACATGATGCTGCAGTACAAGCGCGATGCCATTGAACAGGCATTCCAGAAAGCACTTGAACAGCTGTGCGCACAGGATGCCGACAAGCAGGTAGAACTGCTTTCCGGCGCTGCGGTCAGATACATGACTGCTGATGCAACCGTCATCTTAAACGAGCACGACAAGGCCGCTTTTGGTGACAAGCTGGTCGATGCAATCGCTAAAAAGCTTGCAGCAGCAAACAAAAACTACAACGTTTCTCTGGCAGAGACTGCCGGCAACATCCACGGCGGCATGATCCTTGCCGAAGGAAAGATCGAAACCAACCTCTCTTACGAGATCCTTGTCAAGAATGTCCGCGATGAGCTGGAAGGCGACGTCGCTAAAATTCTGACCGAATAATCATCCAGGATCATCGCAAGTAAGGAGGTGCATGGTTTGAAAAAAATAAAAGATACCGAGTATCTTTATCTGTCTGCCAATATCCGCGCACAGGAGACCCGCATGGTCGGTACACAGGCCCTGCACAAGATGGTGTCGGCTTCTTCCGCTGAGGAAGCCTACAAGACGGTCACCGATGCCGGCATTGGTGCAGACTATGATTACAGGGATTTCGAATCTGCTCTGACCCAGGAGCTTGCCTCCACCTACGAACGTCTGGAAAAGTCATCGCCTAATCCGGAGATGTTCAAGATTTTCCGCTATAAATACGACGGCCACAATCTCAAGACGCTCATCAAGGCGCATGCATCGGGTGCTTCTGCCGAGGGACTGCTGATCCCGCTGGGAACTGTCGATGAAAAGACACTGCGCACCGGTCTGCGCGACGGCGATTTCGGCGCGCTGGAACCTGTTCTGGCGCAGGCTGCCATCAAGGCAAGAGATTCCCTGGCAAAGGTCAACGACCCGCAGATGGTGGATGTCATCATCGACCGTGCTGTGCTGGAGTGCATGTCCGCTCAGGCCAAGCAGTACAAGAGCAAATTCCTGACCCGACTGGTGGATGCCAACATTGATATTGCGAACATCCGTTCCTTTATCCGTATCAAGCGCATTGGACAGGATCTTCACTTCCTCAAGGAAGTGCTTGCCCAGGGCGGCAGCATCCCCGTTGACCGTTACTTTGACCTGTTCCTGAAGAGCTTTGACGACTTCTTCGACATGCTCGACACCACCCCTTATGGTCCGGCTCTCTCCGGCGCATACGAGGCGATCCGCAGCAAAGGAACACTGTCAAACTTTGAAAAGCTGTGCGACAACTTCATGGTAGGCGTGCTCAAAGAGTCCCGATTCATCCCGTTTGGCATCGAACCGGTTCTGTCCTACCTGGTTGCCAAAGAGAACGAAGCGCAGGCCATCCGTATCGTTATGGCCTCCAAAATTGCCGGCGTGGCACCGGACAAAATCACGGAAAGGCTGAGGGAAACTTATGCGTAAAAAGATTGCAGTTGTCGGCGACAAAGGCAGCGTCCTCGGCTTTAAGTCGGTCGGTTTTGAGGTGTTCATGGCAAACACCCAGCAGGAAATCTCGGACACCATGACCCAGCTGTGCAAGAGCGGTGACTATGGCATCATCTTTATCACAGAACAGGCCTATGTCCAGATTCCAAAGATCATCGACGAGTACAAGGAAATCCCAACTCCGGCGATCATCCCGATCCCGGGCAAGGATGGCAGCCTTGGCATCGGCATCAAAAATGTCAAGAAAAACGTCGAGCGAGCTGTTGGCGCTGACATTCTGTTTAACGACTAATTTCAATCCGCCGGTTTTTGTGCCGGCAGAAGGATTTGTTTTTTCCCGCTGCTTGCTCTGCGCGGGAACCACAGAAACTGTATTCTGTGGAGACTGATTTAAAAGTAGGTGAAAATATTGAGCCAAGGCAAAATTGTTAAGGTTGCCGGTCCGCTGATCGTTGCTGAAAACATGCGTGACGCCAATATGGGTGACGTAGTTCGTGTTGGCAAGCAGAAACTGATCGGTGAAATCATCGAAATGAGAGATGACAAGGCATCCATTCAGGTTTATGAGGAAACCGCCGGCATCGGTCCTGGCGACCTTGTAGAGTCCACCGGTTTCCCTCTGTCTGTTGAGCTGGCTCCAGGCGTACTGACCAGTATCTTTGACGGTATTCAGCGTCCTCTGACCAAGATCAGAGAGCTGACCGGAAGCAACATCACCAGAGGTATCGACGTTACCTCTCTGGACCATGAGAAAAAATGGGACTTTGTTGCAACTGCCAAGGTAGGCGACCATGTTGTCATGGGCGACGTCCTCGGTACCGTTCAGGAGACTTCCATTGTTACCCACAAGGTTATGCTTCCAAAGGGTGCTGACGGCGAGATCGTTGAGATCTATTCCGGCAGCTTCAACATCACCGAAACCATCGCTAAGGTAAAAGATAAAGACGGCAACATCCACGATGTCTGCATGCTGCAGAGATGGCCTGTACGTGTACAGCGTCCATACGCTGAAAAGCTCTCTCCAGACATCCCGATGATCACCGGTCAGCGTGTCATCGACACCCTGTTCCCAATCTCCAAAGGCGGTACCGCTGCTGTTCCAGGACCATTCGGTTCCGGTAAGACCGTTGTACAGCATCAGCTGGCAAAATGGTCGGACGTAGACATCGTTGTTTACATCGGCTGCGGCGAGCGCGGCAACGAGATGACCGACGTACTGAACGAGTTCCCAGAACTGAAGGACCCAAAATCGGGCGAATCCCTGATGTTCCGTACCGTTCTGATTGCAAACACCTCGGATATGCCAGTAGCTGCTCGTGAGGCTTCCATCTACACTGGTATCACCATCGCAGAGTACTACCGCGACATGGGTTACTCGGTTGCAATCATGGCTGACTCCACCTCCCGTTGGGCAGAGGCTCTGCGTGAGATGTCCGGTCGACTCGAGGAGATGCCTGGTGAGGAAGGTTACCCTGCTTACCTGACATCCCGTCTGGCACAGTTCTATGAGCGTGCTGGCCGCGTTATCTGCAAAGGCTCCGACGGCCGTGAAGGTTCCCTGACCGCTATCGGCGCTGTATCCCCTGCAGGCGGCGATAACTCCGACCCTGTTGTACAGGCTACCCTGCGTATTGTAAAGGTATTCTGGGGTCTGGATTCCGCTCTTGCTTACAAACGTCACTTCCCAGCAATCAACTGGCTGACTTCCTACTCCCTGTACATGGATCAGATCGGCGAATGGATGGACAAAAACATCTCCGACGAGTGGTCCGGCCTGCATCATGACGCAATGCTTCTGCTGCAGCAGGAATCCGAGCTGGAAGAAATTGTTAAGCTGGTTGGTTACGATTCGCTGTCCGCTCCAGACCGTCTGACACTGGAAGCTGCCCGTTCCGTCCGTGAGGACTACCTGCAGCAGAACGCGTTCGACGATGCGGACACCTATACCTCCAATGCAAAACAGTATCGGATGCTCAAGATGATCCTGACCTTTGCAAAAGAGTGCAAGAATGCCCTCAACAGCGGCGTCAAAGTAGAAAAACTGTTCTCCCTGCCGGTATCTGAAAAGATCGCCCGTGCAAAATATGTTCCAGAGGATCAGTTTGAAGCTTACTATCAGGACGTTTTAGCGGAAATCGAAGCATCCCTTGCGAAAATTGTATCTGAGGAGGTATCTGCATAATGTTAAAAGAATACCGCACCATAAGAGAAGTCGCAGGTCCTCTGATGATGGTCTCCGGCGTAGAAGGTGTCACCTACGATGAGCTGGGTGAGATCGAACTGCCAAGCGGCGAGATCCGCCGCTGCAAGGTTCTGGAAGTAGACGGCGGCAACGCTGTTGTTCAGCTGTTCGAAAACTCCGCAGGTATCAACCTGCGCGACAGCAAGGTTCGTTTCTTCGGTCACGGACTGCAGCTGCCGGTATCCGAAGACATGCTCGGCCGTGTCTTCTCCGGCATGGGCCGTCCAATCGACGGTGGTCCGGAAATCATTCCTGACAAGAGAATCGATATCAACGGCGTTCCTATGAACCCAGCTGCCCGCGTATATCCTAACGAGTTCATCCAGACCGGTATCTCCGCAATCGACGGTCTGAACACTCTGGTTCGTGGTCAGAAGCTGCCTATCTTCTCCGGTTCCGGTCTGCCGCATGCAAAACTGGCTGCACAGATCGCCCGTCAGGCAAAGGTACTCAACGCAAACGATAAGTTCGCAGTAGTATTCGCTGCTATCGGTATCACCTTCGAAGAGGCTGACTTCTTCATCAAGGACTTTACCAAGACCGGCGCAATCGACCGTACCGTCATGTTCATGAACCTGGCAAACGACCCTGCGATCGAGCGTATTTCTACTCCTCGTATGGCACTGACCGCTGCTGAGTATCTCGCATTCGAGAAGGACATGCACGTTCTGGTCATCCTGACCGATATCACCAACTACGCAGAGGCTCTTCGTGAGGTTTCTGCTGCTCGTAAAGAGGTTCCTGGCCGTCGTGGTTACCCAGGTTACCTTTACACCGACCTTGCTACTCTGTATGAAAGAGCTGGAAGAAAGATGGGTTCCGAAGGTTCCATCACCATGATTCCAATTCTTTCCATGCCAGAGGACGACAAGACCCATCCAATCCCTGACTTGACCGGATACATCACCGAGGGCCAGATCATCCTGTCCCGTGAGCTGTACCGCAAGAATATTGCTCCGCCAATCGACGTACTGCCATCTCTGTCCCGTCTGAAGGATAAAGGTATCGGCGTCGGCAAGACCCGTGAGGACCACTCCGGCACCCTCAACCAGCTGTTTGCTGCTTACTCCCGTGGTAAAGACGCAAAAGAGCTGATGAGCATTCTGGGTGAAGCTGCTTTGTCCGAGACCGACCTGCTGTACGCAAAATTTGCGGATGAATTTGAAAAACGCTATGTTTCCCAGGGTTATTACACCAACCGTTCCATCGAGGAAACCCTCGACATCGGTTGGGAGCTGCTGTCCATCCTGCCGGTAACCGAGCTCAAACGTATCAAGCCAGAGATGATTGAAAAATACCTTCCGAAAAAAGACAACTAAGGAGGGGTAAAGAATGGCATTGATTAACGTCAACCCCACCCGTATGGAGATGACCCGCCTGAAAAAACGTCTTGCAACCTCCATCCGCGGCCACAAGCTGCTCAAGGACAAACGAGACGACCTGATGAAAAAGTTTCTTGATCTGATCCGTCGGAACAAGGAGCTTCGCGAACAGGTAGAACAGGAGATCAGCGACATCTACGGCGGTTTTGTGGTTGCAAGCGCGGTCATGAGCCCACAGATGCTGGAGGAAGCACTGATGCTGCCAAAACAGAGCATTGACCTGGAAGTTGGCGAGCGCAACGTCATGAGTGTCACGGTACCTTCGTTCGAATTTATCGCGTCGGAAAATTCGGACAGCGACATCTACTCCTACGGTTTTGTCGCAACCTCCGGTGAACTGGACGACTCGGTCGCTGCTGTCAAAAATGTTCTGCCGCATCTGCTGGAACTGGCACAGATCGAAAAAAGCGCACAGATGATCGCAGAAGAGATCGAACGTACCCGCCGCCGTGTAAACGCGCTGGAGTATGTACAGATCCCTGACCTGCAGGAAACCATCAAGTACATCAAGATGAAGCTGGATGAAAACGAACGTGGAAACCTGGCACGTCTGATGAAGATTAAAGATATGATGGTAGAACAGGCGCTGGAAGCAAAACGCGAAAACAGCACCAATACTTTAAGTTCATAATCCTTTTTGAGAGGTTCTCCGATATGATCGGAGAACCTCTTTTTTTTGCTCATTCAAAAACACATGGATGTTTACAATAAATTAGCTTTTGCTAACTCAAATCTATTGACAAACCAATACAAAAATGGTATTCTATTGATGCAGGTTAGCAATAGCTAATCAACAACACTGCTGATCCTTTGGGAGGAAGATTTCTCCCCTTTCTTTTTCCTCAAAGGTTAGCAAAAACTAACCAAGATAAGGAGTGTTCCCGTGTTTGCTTTTGAAAAGGCTCTGGTTTCCCATTGTTCTCCAACACTCAGCGGCATTAAGCCCGCCAATCTGCTTTCCCTTTCAAAAGCAGATTACCCACAGCTGCCAACGCTGATCGACCAATACAGCCAGCTGTTATCTTCCAAGGACATTGCCCTCACCATCGTCTGTGCCTGCGGACAGCGCTGGCTGCTGCTGGTGTATCGCAGACAGATGCTGACCGAGCAGCTGCAGAACCCGCAGATTCGCTCCCTGCTAAAAACAGAGGGCTATCCGGTGTCAGAGGACGCCACGCTGGAACAGCTGATTGCCTATCTGAGCAAACGGCTGCGTTCCTCGGAGGGATTCCCGCACGAGATCGGCGTTTTCCTCGGCTATCCGCTGGAGGATGTCATCGACTTTCGCCGCTACAAAGGCGAAGGCTGCAAGCTGTGCGGCTATTGGAAGGTCTACCACGACGTCGAAGCTGCCAAACGATGCTTTGCCATGTTTGACCGCTGCCGTGCCGTTCTGGTGTCCCGCCTGATGGCAGGCACTCCTTTTTCCCAGCTTGTCTGCCCTGCTGCACAAGCTGCCTGATGGTCTATCCGTTTACCATTTATCATACCTATTTGATTCCAGGAGGTTTCTTTTATGCGTAAAATTGCTGTTATCTATTGGTCCGGAACCGGCAACACCCAGATGATGGCTGAAGCTGTCACCGAAGGTGCCAAAGGCGCCGGCGCCGATGTTTCCCTGTTCAACGTTTCCCAGATCAGCGCTGCCGATGCTGCAAGTTATGAAGCCCTCGCACTGGGCTGTCCTGCTATGGGCGGCGAGGTGCTGGAGGAAAGCGAATTCGAGCCGTTCTTTACCGAGCTGGAATCCAAACTCTCGGGCAAAAAGGTCGCTCTGTTCGGTTCCTACGGCTGGGGCGACGGTCAGTGGATGCGTGACTGGCAGGAGCGAACCGCTCTGGCAGGCGCAGACATCGTATCCGGCGAAGGCTTGATGCTCAACGAAACACCGGACAGCACCGGCCTGGAACAGTGCCGCGAGCTGGGCAAACTGCTTGCCGAATAATGATTCTGTCACTTTCTTCTTTTTTTAGATTCCCCTATTCCTGAGAAAACAGAACCCCACTGTTTTCTCATCTCTCTTATCAAAAATCCCCCCAACAAACAAAGAGCTTTCCTTTACAGGAAAGCTCTTTGTTTGTTCTCTTTTATTTATCAATTTACAGCGCACGTTCAAGGATGTACAGAACATCCTCCTTACCCGCCGGCTTTGGATTGGTCAGCAGAGCACCGTCGTCCATCGCCGCCTGCACCACTGCGCGCAGATCTTTTCTGGTCACACCCGCCTCCCGCAGATTGGACGGAATC
The DNA here is from genome assembly GCF_944388365.1 of uncultured Negativibacillus sp. GTDB lineage: Bacteria > Bacillota > Clostridia > Oscillospirales > Ruminococcaceae > Negativibacillus. The sequence continues at coordinate 11,925 of NZ_CALXIN010000047.1, forward strand.
TCACATTTCTGATGGAGATGGATCAGCGTGTCCTCAATCGCTTCGATCAGCTTTTCTCCGCGCTGTCTGTCCGGAATCTGCGCGTAATATTCGGGACCGCAGAAGTCGCACAGCAGCCGTCCATAGTCGTGTCCCACGACATCCATCTGCCAGCGCATCACATGTGGCAGCATGATTCCCACAGCCTCCGCGTGAGGCAGCTGGCAGGCTGCTCCCAGCGCGTGAGCGATGGCATGGCAAAGTCCCACCATCGAATTGGAAAACGCCATACCGGCCATTGTAGAGGCGCAGGCCATCATCATACGATGTTCCTCGTTCTTCGGCTCCCGCACTGCGGCAATCAGATGCTGTCCGATCATCCGAACGGCGCTGGACGCATAGGCGTCCGACAACGGATTTTTCTGCAGCCCAGTATAAGCTTCGACGGCGTGGGTCAGCGCATCCATTCCGCTGGACGCGGTCAGTCGAGGCGGCAGCTTTTCGGTGCAGCGCGGGTCCAGAATGGCAACATCGGGCAAAAATCGGTCGGAAACAATCTCCTGCTTGATCTTGGTCCGGTCATCCTGTACTACCGCTACACCGGTACACTCCGACCCTGTGCCGGAGGTGGTCGGCACCATGATAAACGGAATCTCTTTTCTTCCAGGAATCACCCATTCGCTGCCCAGCATCTGCCGCAGATTTTTGTTTTCTCCCGACAGCATCACCCGAACTGCCTTGGCAGTATCCAGCACCGAACCGCCGCCGATGGCAAGGATGCTGTCACAGCCTTCCTGACGCACACGAGTGGTGATTTCATCGACCAGTGCAAAGGAGGAATCCTTCGGCACATCGGTGCGCACCAGCGCTTTCAGACGTCCGCCGATCATCTCCAGCACACCCTGTTCCACCATGGTTCTGCTGATAAGCACAAACGGCTTGGTCGCTCCCAGACGCATCAGCTCATAGGGGATATTTTCCAGTGCATGATGTCCGCACAAAATTTTGACGGGATTATAAAATTCAAAATATTCCGGCAGCATCACAAAACCTCTTTTCCATCCTGCAATGTATATTCCTCTTTCTTGGCATACAACAGCTGCAGCCAGATTCGCCAGCGCGGATTGGGCAGCTGTTCCTGCAGCAGACGAAGCCGCCTTGCCATCCTCTTTGGCAGCAGGTAGGCTTCCACCCGCTCGATACACCGCACAAACTGCATCGCTCTGGCGATCTCTCCGTGAATCATCAGGTCATGGCGGGCATAGGCCTGTGCAATGGAAATCTGACCGGTAATCATCCTCCAGCCAGCCTCCACGCTTTTAAAGCGAATCTCCAGCATGCGGCTCGGGTCGGTGGTTCCTGCCGAAAAATGTCTTGCCACCGACGGCGGCGCCAGCGGAATCCGATTGCAAACTGCTGCAAATGACTCCCGTACACGGTACAATCCTGTGCTGCGGTTTTGCAGGATGATGGGATGGCGTGCACCCAATACTCCCATCACCAGCACAAAATCCTCCGGCATCGCATCAAATTCTACCTGTACCAGCGGGTCCAGGCGACGGCAGATGCGCAAGCCTCTCGCCAGAAAAGAGAGCACCGTCTGGACGACCTTCTTCTGGAAGGCTCTTGTCTGCAAAATTTTTTCCCTGATTTCCTGCATGTTTCCTCCCGTTTCCTTTGTTGTTCTTCTAAATCTTCCTGCCATCTGCATAAGATACGGTATCCGTTTTACGACCTGAATGGCAGGAGGTAGCCTATGAAAAACGAATCTGCATCTTTAAAACATCACTTTTTTACCCTGAAGCCGTCAAAGCTGTTATTGCTGGCTGTCGTCGTTGCCGTGATTTTCCTGCTTGCTCGCCCTTCCGAGGATAACTCCGGCTTTATTGGCAGCTGGTACTGTCCCGAACAGACCTTGCTGCTGGAAATTGACGAGTCTCAGATCACCATCAACGACTTCTGTTTCCCTTATGAGCTTTGTTCTCCCATCCAGACCTCCCCTGACCGCCAGCATCCACAGGGATTTGTCATCGCCGCCGGCTCGATGGGCACGTTGGCCGGCAAGCTTTTTTTGGAGGATGGACAGCTGTACGTCGAAATCGACGGCAATACAAAAGTTTTTATGAGATCAGAAAGCTGACCCTTTATTCTGCGTTCAGAACAG
>NZ_CALXIN010000048.1 GCF_944388365.1 uncultured Negativibacillus sp.
ACTGGTTCTCCCGTCTGGGAGGAACCCTGGTTATATAGCTGCTGCAACTGTTTCTGGGTCTTGCTGCTCTGGTAGGACTCAATGGCCCAGTCGATGACGTGTGCGGTGGAAAAAAAGGCCACCACCAGAAAAAACACGATCAGTCCTACCCTGACTGCCTTTGATTTTTTCTTCATTCTTTCCTGCTTTCCTGTTTTTCTGTGAAGTTTGTTCTGTCGCCCCGAATGTTATTTAAACAAAATCCAACTGCCCGCTGACACGGGCACACAGGTTGACTGGTCGTTTGGTTTCGTTAATAGCGGTCTGCTGCCTTTAAAATCAGGCTCAGCGCATGGGAGGAAGCCAGATAGCGGATGGTTTCGCGGGCATCTTGATCCCTGCGGTTGACCTGCAGCAAAAAGACCTTGGAAAAGGCGTCGCTGTCCACGCCGATGTAGACGATGCCCACATCCTTTCCTTCCGACGGCTCAGGACCGGCGTTGCCGGTGACCGAGATGCCGATCTCTGCGCCCGATACTTTGCGCACACCGGCTGCCATCTCCCGTGCGGTCTCCTCGGAGACGGCGCCGAAGCAGTCCAGTGTCTGCTGGCTGACGCCGAGCAGCTCGCGCTTGATGCGGTTGGAGTAGCTGCAGATGCCGCACTCGAATACCTCCGAGGCGCCGCTGACGTCGGTGATGCGCTTGGCGACGTAGCCGCCGGTGCAGCTTTCTGCCAGAGCAACGTGCAGACCCTTCTCCTTGAGCTTGCGGACCACTGCGGTCTGCAGGTCGCCGACGTCGATGCCATACAGAAATTCGCCGACCTTTTCCTCAATCTGGTGCATGGTCGGCTGCAGAATGGCTTCGGCGTCCTCGCCATGTTTGACCCGTGCAGTGACACGCAGCTGCACCTCGCCGGTCTTTGCATAAGGCGCCACCGTCGGGTTGAGACTTTCTTCCATCAGGTCGTGCAGGATGCTCTCGAGCATCGACTCGCCGATGCCGAAAAAGTGCATGGTGTGGGAAACAAGGCGGGTGTCGCTGTCCTTCATGAGGAAAGGCTTGACGCCCTGTTCAAACATCGGGCGCATTTCACGCGGAGGTCCAGGCAGCATGATGGCGGTTTTGCCCTGCTGTTCTCCTTCGCCCTCGATGGCACAGCCAGGAGCGGTGCCGTTATCATTTTGGAAGATGATGCAGCGTTCCGGCATCATCGCCTGTTTTTTATTGTTGTCGGTCATTACGCGATTCAGACGCAGGAAATGACATTCGATGCGGTGCAAAGATTCCTCATCCATCACCAGCTTCCGTCCGAAGTAGTCGGCGATGGTTTCCTTGCTCAGGTCGTCATAGGTGGGACCAAGGCCGCCGGTGGTGATGACGATGTCCGCGCGGGAAAAAGCAAGCTCCAGGCTCTGCTTTAACCGTTCCGGGTTATCTCCGACCACACTCTGATGATAGACGTTGATCCCCAATCCTGCCAGTTCTTTTGCAATATATGCGGCATTGGTATTGACGATGTCGCCCATCAGGATTTCTGTTCCGATGCACAAAATTTCTGCGCTGCGCTGTTTCATGGTTGTCGCTCCTTTGCGAAGATATTCCATTCTCATCATACCGCGGATTTGTAAACAATTCTTGTTGTCGTCTATAACTTTCAGAGAAAGTTTGCCGCCTTTCGGTACACGGCGGACAGATGACCGCCCGGCAGAGAAGAATTTTTGCAGAGCAGCCAATCCTCTAATTCTGTAAAATTATAACACATTTTGTGCAGCAAAGGAAGAGGGAAAGCTTCCCACAGAACATGGCAGGCAATCGGGCAATGGGTACGAATTGTTTGGACTGGCGGATTGTCTTTGATAAAACTGCATAAAAATGAATGAAAACACTTGCACACTGTCCTTGATACATGATATATTTTCTCTATGTGATCTTCCTTTGTTTGTGATGCAGGCACAGTCTGCGGTAAAAGGAAGAAAAAGTTTTGCAGGAAAGGAGCCTTTTAGGCATGGCAAACGAAGAAAAATATCTGCTTGTCGATGAACGGGTGGTCCCTGAAATCTTCAAAAAGGTGCTGGAGGCCAAAAAATATATCGCCACCGGAAAAGCAAAAAATTCCTCCGAGGCAGTCAAGCTGGCCAACATCTCGCGCAGCGCCTTCTATAAATACAAGGATCGTGTCATGGAATATAATTCCCAGACCGCAAACAACATCATCACCCTCTATCTGATGATGGAGGATGTTCCAGGGGTGCTCTCCTCGGTCATCAACCATCTTGCCGAATATGGCGCCAACATCCTGACCATCAACCAGAATATTCCATCCGACGGCGTGGCTGCAGTGACCATCTCGATCCGCACCACCGACGTCACCCTGGAGGAGGAACAGCTGTTCGAGCGTCTGCGTCAGCTGCGCGGCGTTGTTCGCCTGAGCAAGGTTTCCTGATCCGCAAATCCAACTTGCAAGGAGTCTTTTCCCCTATGAAAAAAATTGCCGTCCTCGGCTGTGGCACCGTCGGTTCCGGTGTGGTCGAGGTCTTTTATAAAAACCGCGCCAGCATCGAGCGCAAAGCCGGCAGTAAGCTGGACATCAAATACCTCTATGTGCACCGTCCGCATCCGGAGCTGCCCTGGCAGGACAAGCTCTGCTTTGACTTTGACACCATCGCAAACGACCCTGAAATCAACATCGTTGTCGAGGTGATGGGCGGCGTGCATCCCGCCTTTGAGATGGTCAGCACCTGCCTGCAAAACGGCAAGAGCGTCGCTACTGCCAACAAGGAGCTGATCGCCCAGAAGGGAGCCGAGCTGCTGGCGACCGCCCGCGAGCACCATGTCAACATTCTGTTTGAGGCAAGTGTCGGCGGCGGTATTCCGATCATCCGTCCGCTGCATCAGTGCCTGGGTGCAAACGAAATCGACGACATTCAGGGCATCCTCAATGGCACCACCAACTTTATTCTCACCCGCATGATCCGGCAGGGAATGAGCTTTTCCGATGCGCTTGGTCAGGCGCAGCAGCTGGGCTATGCCGAAAGCGACCCGACCGCCGACGTCGAGGGCATCGACGCCTGCCGCAAGATCTGTATTCTGGCGTCGCTTGCCTTTGGAAAGCATATTTATCCCGACTGGGTACACTGTCAGGGCATTTCCCAGCTGACAGCGGAGGATGTCGCCTATGCACAGGACTGGGGCGGCGTCATCAAGCTGATTGCCCGCGCTCACCGGCTGCAGGACAACGGCGGCATCGCAATCACCGTCGAGCCGATGTTTGTTTCCCACGAGAGCCAGCTGTCCACCGTGGACGATGTGTTCAACGGCATTCTGGTCACCGGCGACGCCACCGGAGAGGTGCTGTTCTACGGCAAAGGCGCCGGCAAGCTGCCTACCGCCTCGGCGGTCATCTCGGATGTCATCGACTGCGCCAAATCCACCGACACCATCGACACCCTCTATTGGGAACAGAGCGACCCTGTAAAGGACAGCGGACTGTTGTGCGACTGGTCGCAGCTGCCTGCCCAGTATTATCTGCGGCTGGCGCTGCAAGCTCCCAGCCAGTCCGCTCTGGTCGACGAGCTGTTCTGCTCGCCGGTGCTGCTGGCAAGAAAGCGTCAGCCTGCGACCGAGCTTGCCTTTGTCGCGCCGTCGATGGCGCCAGCCACCTTGGACGCACTGTGCGACCGTCTGCAGCAGGAGGGAATTTCGGTCCTCGGACGCATCCGGTTGTTATAAAACAAACTGCGAAAAGAAAGCGCAGGGACGATCTTGGTCCCTGCGCTTTTTTGATGGTTATGGCTCCAGAAAGAAGATTTCCTCCACCGGACGTCCCAGCAGCCTTGCAATCTTCATTGCCAGCTCGAGCGTCGGATTGTACTTGTCGTTTTCGATGGCAATGATGGTCTGTCGGGTCACGCCCAGCTTTTGCGCCATGTCCTCCTGGCGCAGACCTGCCTGCTTTCGCAGCTGTTTGATGTTGTTTTTCACCTGCCACCTATCCCTTCACCAGAATCAGGGTACCCAGCGACAAAATGATTACCGTCAGGACTAACGCTGCCAGAATGGTGCGCAGCAGCACGTTTGGCTGTGCATATTCCTCGTCGCCTGCGACCATCTTCTGCTTGATAGCGATTTGGGAAAGGCTCTGCACGCACACCGAACAGCACAGAATCAGCCCTGGCAGCGGCTGATAGTCCGCGCCGTTTTGCAGCGTCTGCCAGCAGTTGTACAGTGTCCAGATGCACAGCAAAGCCGCCATCGTCCGGTAGCCCAGCGACTGGGAACGCAGGAGAATGTTTCTGTCCATCTCATCCATCTTTTTCATCGTTGATACCTCCTGTTCAAAGGTAAAATATAAAACTCTTTTTACATTTTTATGTTAGCCGGTTTTTGATAAAATGTCAAGAGTGTTTTACATTTTGTCGGGATGGACAGACGCTTTTGCAGGAAATGAAGGCACAAAGCAAAGAAAAGGAAGCGGCGGCGGTTCTTACCTGCGGTAGCGGTCGGTCGGGCAGCGGCATAGGATGGGATGTCAGGCAAAAATATCCGACGGTTAATTTATCAGGATAAAGTGGTAATGCAGTGACATATCCGACAAAATATCTTCTGACTGCCGGCAGGTTTTGCCGCGAAAAGTAGGATTTGGAAAGAAAGTTTCTATAAACCTTGAATTTATACACTTTGATGTATTATAATCAAAAAACAATCTATGGAATAGATGGAGGGAACAATATGAACCTGATCGTACAGAAGTTCGGTGGAACCTCTGTCGCCAACGTCGAGCGCATCCGGCACGTGGCACAGATCATCACCGATACATATGACAAGGGAAATGCGGTGGTCGCTGTCGTTTCGGCACAGGGAGACACCACCGACGATCTGATCGCCAAGGCTGCCGAGATCACCGACAAGCCATCCAGCCGTGAGATGGATGTTCTGCTGTCCACCGGAGAACAGATTTCGATGTCGCTGCTGGCAATGGCCATCGAGAAGATGGGCTATCCGGTCATCTCGCTGACCGGCTGGCAGGCAGGATTTCTGACCGAGGCAAATCACCGCAATGCGCGCATCAAAAAGATCAACACCGAGCGTCTGCAAAACGAGCTGGACAAGAAAAACATCGTCATTGTAGCGGGCTTCCAGGGCATCAACCGCTATGACGATATCACCACACTGGGACGCGGCGGCAGCGACACCAGCGCCGTTGCGATTGCAGCTGCGATGAAGGCTGACAAGTGCGAAATCTATACCGATGTGGACGGCGTATACACCACCGATCCGCGCATCGTGCCAAATGCACATAAACTGGACGAAATCACCTACGACGAGATGCTGGAGCTGGCAACCTGCGGTGCCAACGTCCTGCACAACCGTTCGGTAGAGATGGCTAAAAAATATTCTGTCAAAATGGAAGTACGCTCGAGCATCCACAGCGATGTCCCGGGCACCGAAGTCAAGGAGGTCTGCAAAGTGGAGAAAATGCTTATCAAGGGCGTCGCAATGGACAACGACGTCGCCAGAATTTCGATCATCGGAGTGCCGGATCATCCGGGCGTTGCCTTCAAGATCTTCTCTGCACTGGCAGCAAACCGCGTCAATGTAGACATCATCCTTCAGTCGGTCGGCCGTGACGGCACCAAGGATATCAGCTTCACCGTTTCTGCCGCTCAGAAGGAGGAGGCTGTGCGCATCTCCGAGGAGCTCAAGGAGGTTGTCGGCGCGAAGGAAGTTACCTCCAAGGACAACGTTTCCAAGGTTTCGATCGTCGGCGCAGGTATGCTCTCCAACCCAGGCGTCGCTGCCAAAATGTTTGAAGCACTGGGCGAGAACAACATCAACATCAGCATGATCTCCACCAGCGAGATCAAAATCTCGGTGCTGATCGACCAGGAGATGGCAAAGAAGGCAGTCAATGTCATCCACGACAAGTTTGATCTGTAAGCTGCAAAAAAATGGCGCAGGGAAGAAAGGTTGCTCCTTTTTCCCTGCGCATTGTTTATTTTGTGGAAAAACAAAAGACAGCCCTTTCGGCGGGGTGTCCGTAAAACAGTTAAAGGTCGAGTATCTAAACAGTAGATACTCGACCTTTTCTTTGTGGGGATAAAGGCGCAGAGATCCTCCAAAGGCTCCCTTGTGTAAAGAGAGGCTTCTGCGGTGCAGCACTGCACATCGTACCACACACCCAAAGGTGTATAGAAGTGCGCCCTTAATCAGTTCGATCAACTGGAATTAGCAGAATGGAATCATTACACGCAAGGATTAAAAATCGCTGCAGCTCCATAATGGCTATCTGCATCTACAATTTGAATTTCAATCTTATTCCAGGCATCGGTTCCTTCAACTTGAATCAAATAAGCTGTCATTTCCCTATCAGCAGCTACTTCTACGACTGCGTTCTTTGCAATAATAGCGGTTTCTTTCCCATCAACTTCCACACGAATGGAAATATCATCTGGTGCTATGTTTTCATTTCCTTCCTGAAATTTCACCAAACTCATAGGTCTAAAGTATATCATAAGACCATTTCCTGCACCTTTGACAGAAAAAATATGTAATCCGTATATCTCCAATGTATCAAAGCTAATATCCAACGAAGTGTTTTCTAAAAGCGGAATGTTTTGACACCAATACTCCAAATAGTTTACCGCATAGTCTTTTACTGCAGTTAAAAAAGGATACTTCCCTTCGGGAATATCGAATTGATAGTATCCCTCTTCGTTACTTTCTGCACAGTAGATAGTAGTAAAACTGTTGTTCTTTATTTCAATCTTAGCTCCAGCAATAGGAGTATTGTTCTTACTTTTTACATGTCCATCTAAAAGCATTGACTTATCTCTCCGTCAAATTTTGATTTGTTGAATTGTCTATACGGTATCATAGTCACCTTGAAAACACAATCGGCACAGCGCTGTGCCGATTGTGTTTTATGGACACCGCCCTTTTCCTGCCGTTTGAAGGCAGGGAAGGGCTGCTTTTTTTCTGCTTATTTTGCGTCCAGCCAGGTCTTGCCGACGCCGACGTCGGCTTTGAGCAGCACCTTGAGCTGTGCTGCCTGCTGCATCTCCTCCTGCACCAGCGTTTTTACCTGCTCGACCTCCTGCTCCGGCGCTTCGACGATCAGTTCGTCGTGCACCTGCAAAATCAGCCGCGCACGCAGTCCGTCCTTTTGAAGGCGGCGGTAGACGCGCACCATCGCAATCTTGATGATGTCCGCGGCGGTACCCTGAATCGGGGTGTTCATCGCCACCCGCTTGCCAAAGCTGACGATGTTTTTGTTGGTGGCGGTGATCTCCGGCAGCGCGCGGCGACGGCCGTACAGCGTTGCGATATAGCCGTTTTGCTGGGCAAATTCCACCGTGTCCTCCATGTATTTCTTGACGCCGCTGAAGGTGTTCAGGTAGTTTTTGATATATTTATCCGCCTCTGCCACGCTGACGCCGATGTCCTGTGCCAGCGAAAAGGCGCCGATGCCGTACACGATGCCAAAGTTGACCGCCTTGGCCTTGCGGCGCATCTCCGGTGTGACATACAGTGCAGGCATGTTGAACACCTGAGCGGCAGTATTGGTGTGGATGTCCGCATCCGAGTTAAACGCCTCGATCATATATTCATCGTCCGAGATGTGTGCCAACACCCGAAGCTCGATCTGCGAATAGTCGGCATCGACCAGCTCACAGCCTTCCTTGGCGCGGAAAAAGGCGCGCAGACGGCTGCCCAGCTCGGTTCGGACCGGAATGTTCTGCAGGTTTGGCTCGGTGGAGCTTAACCGTCCGGTGCGGGTATCGGTCTGGTTAAAGTGGGTGTGGATGCGTCCGTCCTTGCCCACCACCTTGAGCAGCCCATCGACGTAGGTGGATTTTAACTTGGTCACCTTGCGGTACTCCAGAATCCCGTCGATGATCTCGTGCTTGCCGCGCAGACTTTCCAGCACCTCGGCATTGGTCGAATAGCCGGTCTTGGTCTTTTTCTTTGCGGGCAGTCCCAGGTGCTCAAATAGCACCTCACCCAGCTGCTTGGGAGAGTTGATATTGAAGGTTTCTCCTGCCAGATGGTAGATGGTGTTCTGATATTCCTCGATCTTCTCGTCGAGCATCTTTCCGTAGTCGATCAGCGCATCGGTGTCCACCTCAAAACCGTCCAGCTCCATCGAGGCAAGCACCTCGGCGAGCGGAAGCTCGATCTCTTCGAGGAGTTTAAGCTGACCGTTCTGCTCGATCTGCTGGCGCAGTGCTTCGTGCAGCGGTTCAAGGTTTGCGCAGTCGCCGAGCAGCTGGCGCTCTTGCTCGGACAGTTCGATGCCGCCGTCGTTAAAGGAGCGTCCGGTGTGGTAGGAGGCGCAAAGCTGTTCGACGGCGTACTCGGTGCTGTTTGGCGACAGCAGGTAGGCCGAGAGCATCACGTCGTCGCACAGGTTGTTGAGTTTACAGCTGTGGGACAGCGTCCAGCGGTAGAGCCGCTTGCAGTCGAACACCAGCTTGGGATTTGGCGCACCAAACAGCTGGCGCAGGCTTTCTTCTTCGCCGTGCAGCAGCACCAGCTGTTTGCCGGCAGCCACTGCCAGCGCGTCGATGCTGTCCTCGTCCTGTGCGTTCCACTGTGCGCAGATGCTCAGCGGCGCCTGTTCGCCCGCCTGCTCGAGCAGCTGCTGGAGAGAGAGGGAACACAGCTGCGCCGATTCCTGCGGCTGCTCCTTCTCCGCCGCCGGTGTATAGGCGCCGGTCAGACCCAGGCGCTTGATGATGCTGGTCATTCCCAGACGGGAGAGCAGCTGGAAGGTCTCCTGCTCCTTGATCGGCTTTGGCAGAAAATCTTCAGGGGTGCAGTCGAGCGGCACATTGCGGTCGATGGTGGCAAGCGTCTTGCTCAGAAAGGCGCTTTCTCTGCCTGCTTCCAGCTTTGCCTTGACCGATTTGGTCGCGTCGATCTGTTCAAGGTCGGCATAGATGGTTTCGATGTCGCTGTACTGGCCGATCAGCTTGAGGGCGGTTTTTTCGCCGATGCCTGCCACGCCCGGGATGTTGTCCGAGCTGTCGCCCATCAGCGCCTTGATGTCGATGAGGTGGGTAGGACTGGTGCCGTACTTCTCCTGGAAATAAGCCTCGTCACAGAACACCGTCTCGGTTTTGCCCATGCGGGAGCTTGCCAGCAGCACGGTGGTGTGCTTGCCGATCAGCTGCAGGCTGTCGCGGTCGCCGGTGGCGATGAAGCACTCGTGGCCCTGCTGCTCGCATTTTGCCGAGAGGGTGCCCAGGATGTCGTCGGCCTCGTATCCTTCCATCGTGACGATGCGATAGCCCAGATCCTCCAGCAGCTCCTTGATGAGCGGCAGCTGCTGGGCCAGCTCCTCGGGCATTCCCTTGCGCTGGGCCTTGTAGCCATCGTACATCTTATGGCGGAAGGTCGGCGCCTTCAGGTCAAAGGCGCAGGCGACGGCATCGGGCTGGACGTCGCTCAGCAGCTTGTGCAGAATATTCATAAAGCCATAGATGGCGTTGGTGTAGGTTCCGTCCTCGGCGGTCAGCAGTTTGACCCCATAAAAGGCGCGGTTTAAAATGCTGTTGGAATCCAGACACAGCAGTTTCATGGCATGATCTCCTTTTCTCTTATTCGTGTTCGGTCGAGCCGCGGTGATTTCTCATGGCAAACCACAGGCGGACAAGGTCGGGATAATAGGGAATAAATTCCCCTGTATCGAGCATCGCTTCGATCTCGTCGAGCGTCGCCCATTTTGCGTCGCGAACCTCTTCCTCTTGCAGACGAAGGTCGGACAGCTGCACATCGTCGCGCCGGATCAGATAGACGTCGTCAAAGCCGTCGGGAAAATTCATGGTGTAGTGCGGGCGCTCCTGTGAAAAGTCGTGGCGCAGACCCAGCTCCTCCCACAGCTCGCGGGCGGCGGCAGCGGCGCTGTTCTCTCCGGCAAGCGCCGAGCCGGCAGCGGTGACATCCCACAGCCCAGGGTAGCCGGCTTTGTGAAGCTGCCGCTGCTGGATGAGCAGCTGACCCTTCTGGTTAAACAGGCAGATGTGTACCACCAGATGATAGTCTCCCGCAGGCAGCGGACAGCCGTTTTTGCGCTGAGCAAGCCTGCCGGTTTTCTGGCGGTCAATGTCGTAGATTTCCCAAAGTTCCATCGTGATGTTGCTGTAAGCCGGTGATCGGACAGCGCTCCTTTCGATTATTTTTCTCAATTTCATCTATTATACCATACTTTTCCCGCAATCGCTTGCCGCAGGCAAAAATTTCTGCTAGAATGTCTCTTGCATCAAGAGAACAAAAGACGTTATCATAGAGATAGTAGAAAGGACGATACCTGATTTGAAGATCGGCAATATCACCATTCCAAAGACCGCCGGACTGGCCCCGATGGCAGGTGTGGGCGACCGCGCCTTCCGCGAAATCTGCAAGGAGTTTGACTGCGCCTATGTGGTGGGCGAGATGGCAAGCTCCAAGGGACTGACCTTTCAGGGCAGCAAGACCGAGGAGCTGCTGGTGCTCTCTCCGAAGGAGCGTCCGGCGGCACTGCAGATCTTTGGCGACGATCCGCAGATTATGGCGCAGGCGGCACAGCTTGCCATGAAGTTTGAGCCGGACATCATCGACATCAACATGGGTTGTCCCGCACCCAAGGTAGCGGGCAACGGCGGCGGCAGCGCCCTGATGAAAAATCCAAAGCTGGCAGGAGAGATCGTCAAGGCGGTTTCTTCGGCGGTGCCGGTGCCGGTGACGGTCAAGTTCCGCAAGGGCTGGGATGAGAACTCGGTCAATGCGGTCGAATTTGCAAAGATCATGGAGGAAAACGGCGCCGCCGCGCTGTGCATCCACGGACGAACCCGCCAGCAGATGTATGCGCCCAGCGCCGACTGGGAGATCATCCGCAAGGTCAAGGAGGCGGTGTCCGTTCCTGTCATCGGCAACGGCGATGTGGTGGATGCCATCTCCTGCAAGAGAATGTACGACGAAACCGGCGTGGACTTTGTGATGATCGGACGCGGCGCACAGGGCCGTCCGTGGGTATTCAAACAGATCGCCCACTATATGCAGACCTCCGAGCTGCTGCCCGACCCGACGCTGGAGGAAAAGATGGAGATTTTGCTGCGGCACATCCGCCTTGCCTGCGACTACAAGGGAGAGAAGATCGGTATGCGTGAGGCAAGAAAGCACGCGGCGTGGTATTTTAAAGGGGAGTACGGCAGCGCCGACTTCCGCCGCCGTGCCGGACAACTGTGCACCTATGCGGATCTGCAGCAGCTGGCAGAAGAGATGCTGCAGAGCAGAGCGTAACAAAATAGGACTTGATAGGCACCGATGATACAAAAGGAGATACTATGAATCACATCGAAATTCTGGCGCCCGCCGGCAATCTGGAAAGCCTGACCGCCGCTGTCCACAGCGGCGCGGACGCGGTTTACTTTGGCTATGGGGAGTTAAACGCCCGCCGCAATGCCAAAAACTTTGACGAGCAGTCGCTTGCCGAGGCTGCCCGCCTGTGCAAGGAGCGCGGAGTGAAAATGCACATGACCGTCAACACGATGGTCTATGACCGCGAATATGACCAGGTGATGCGCACGCTGGAAATCGCCTGCAAATACGGCATCGACGCGCTCATCGTGCAGGATCTGGGAATCGCCGCGCTGGTGCGCAAGGCAGCGCCGGAGATGGCGCTGCACGCCTCCACCCAGCTGACGGTACACAACGTTTCGGGCGCATGGCAGGCAAAAGAATTGGGATTCTCCCGCGTGGTGCTTGCCCGCGAGATGAGCCGCGAGGAGATTTTGCAGGTCACCCGTCAGGTGCCGGTGGAAACCGAGGTGTTTGTCCACGGTGCGCTGTGCATGTGTGTGTCCGGTCAGTGCTATATGAGCTCGGTCATCGGCGAGCGCAGCGGCAACCGCGGACTGTGCGCCCAGCCTTGCCGTCTGCCGTTTGCAAGCGGCAGAAAAGGCGACAGCGGCTATGCGCTTTCGCTCAAGGATTTAAGCCTTGCCGACCGTGTGCAGGAGCTGTGCGCGCTGGGCGTCAATTCCTTTAAAATCGAGGGCAGAATGAAGCGTCCGGAGTATGTCGCGGCGGCAGTCAGCCAGTTTAAACAGGCGCTGGAAGGAAAAACTGCCGACCTTGATCTGATGGCGGCGGTCTTTTCCCGCAGCGGCTTTACCAAGGGCTATTTTGAGGGAAAAACCGGCATCGAAATGTTCGGCACCCGCCAGAAGGAGGATGTCGTCGCCGGTCAGAAGGTGCTCAAGAAGCTGGGCGAGGTCGCTTCCCGCGACGTTTTGCGCGTCGGCGTGGATTTTGACTTCACCCTCAAAGAGGGACAGCCGGCAACGCTGTGTGCAAGCGATGGAGAGGGACATCGTGTACAGGTGGAAGGAGAGCTGCCTCAGCAGGCCATCAAGGCGCCCACCGACGAAGAATTGGTGCGCCGCAGTCTGGAAAAGACCGGCGGCACCTTCTATTTCCTGCGCTCGCTGCACTGTGACATCGGAGAAGGACTGATCTGTCCGGCGTCCCAGCTCAACGCGCTGCGCCGCAGTGCGCTGGAAGGACTGAGCGAACAGCGCGGTAAAATCAGTCCCGTGCCGTTTACCGAGATTGCGCGCCCGCAATACCCGCGCCATCAGGCAAAGAAAACCGCTCTGCGCGCCCAGCTGCGCAGCTTTTCTCAGCTGACCGATCAGCTGGTGGAGCAGTGCGAGCTGATTTCGCTGCCGCTCGACGAGATTCTGCGTCATGCCGCCGACCTGCCAAAGAACGCACTGCCAAAGCTGGCGGTATCGCTGCCGAGGGTGGTCTTTGGCGACGACGCTGCGCAGCTGAGCGACCGGCTTGCCGAGTGCAGGAGGCTTAATATTTCGCACCTGACCACCGGCAACCTGGGCGGCGTGCGCCTGGGCAGAGAGCTTGGATTTACCGTACACGGCGAGTACGGCTTAAATATCGCAAATGCAGGCTGCCTTGCAGAATATGAGAAACTGGGTGTGCAGGATGTGCAGCTCTCCTTTGAGCTGTCGATGGCGCGCGCCAAGGGCATCGGCGGAACGCTGCCGCGCGGCGTGCTGGTCTATGGCAAGCTGCCGCTGATGATCACCCGCAACTGTCCTGTCCGGCTGTCCGGCTGCCGCGACTGCAAAGGTGTGGGAACGCTGACCGACCGCAAAAAAGAGGTGTTCGAGGTGCGCTGCACCTCACGCAAGTATTCCGAAATCTTTAACAGTAAGCCGGTCTATCTGGCGGACCGCCCGCAGGAGTGGGAGTGCTTTGACTACGGGCTTTTGTACTTTACCGGCGAAAGCCCGAAGCAGGTCGACCGCATCCTGCTGCGCTATACCCAGACCCATGAGCCGATGGAGAATATTACCCGCGGATTATACTACCGCAATGTCAAATAGACGGATGGAGGATCAAGGATGTCTGTATTGAAGATCAAACGAGTGAGAGAAAACGCACAGCTTCCGCAGCGTGCGACCGATGGCAGCGCCGGCTTTGACCTGCGCGCCTGCATCGAGGAGCCGCTGGTCATCCAGCCAGGAGAGATGGGAAAGCTGCCGACCGGCCTTGCTATCGAGCTTGCCGACAACAATCAGGTGGCGCTGATTGTCGCCCGCAGCTCGATGGGCGTCAAACATGGAGTGATTCCCGCCAATGCCGTCGGCGTGATCGACTCGGACTACCGCGGAGAGGTCTGCGTCTTTTTGCAGAACCACGGTCAGCAGGCGTATACCATCCAGCCGCAGGATAGAGTGGCACAGATGCTGATCGTGCCGGTGCTGCTGCCGCAGATCGAGGAGGTCAGCGAGCTGTCCGATACCGTCCGCGGCGAAGGCGGATTCGGCTCGACGGGTAAATAACCAGGCTGAGCCTGGACCCTGTTCGCCTGCGGCGCAAAGACGGGCAGTAAAGGGAAAAAACAAAAGTTTTTGGTCGGCGGAACTTTGCTCGGTTGCCGAAGGCAATTTTGCCCAATCCTTTATGGGCAAAAAGAGCAAACTCCTGATTGAAAACTTGTTTTCAATCTAGCTTTCTT
>NZ_CALXIN010000049.1 GCF_944388365.1 uncultured Negativibacillus sp.
AAAGGCGTGCGCTATATCCATGCAATCCTCAAAGATACCGCTTCGGACAGCCTGCGCACCCTGGGCGATCAGGTCAAAGCCGATGCACCGGATGTTGTTGCAGTCTTTGCAGCAACCAATGAAGGCAAGTCGAGCGTTCTGGCAGTCTGCGGCGCAGATGCAGTCAAAGCCGGCGCACATGCAGGCAAGCTCATCAAGGAGATCACTGCACAGCTCGGCGGCAAAGGCGGCGGCCGTCCTGACAGCGCAATGGGCGGCGTAGCAGACCTGTCCAAGGCCGAGGAAGTGCTCTCCGGCGTTGCAGGAATGCTCGAAGGTATGTTAAAATAAAACAAAGCCAAAGGGAGGATGCGGACAGAAAACCGTCCGCTCTTCTCGGAGGATTTTCTGCTGTGAGGAGCGATTGCAGCAGAAACAATACAAAACAAGGAGGTAATTTCATGGCAGATTGTTTGTTTTGCAAGATCATCAGCGGGGAGATCCCTTCCAAAAAACTGTATGAGGACGACAAAATCCTTGCGTTTTATGACATTTCGCCGATTGCACCGGTTCATTTTCTGGTAATTCCAAAGGAACACATCCAGAGCGTCGATGCCATTGACGAGAAAAACAGCGAGATCGTGGCCTATATCTTCCAGAAGATCGGACAGCTTGCCAAGGAAGCAGGCATCGAAAACGGATACCGTGTCATCTCCAACTGCGGAGCAGACGCAGGCCAGTCCGTTTTGCACCTGCACTTCCATGTCATTGGCGGCAAGGAGCTGAGCTGGCAGGCATAAAATGCCGCAGTTAAGAAAGGATGACAGAGGATGGAAACATATCATCTGAAGGTAGCAGGTCTGGAGCGCGACCTGCCGGTCTGCCCGTTGGGCAACGGCGTTTCGATTGCAGGCTTTGTCATGTTCTCCGATGTAGAGCTGACCGTCGCCTGTGCGACCGAGCTGCTCAAAAAGGTGCCGGACTTTGAGGTCATGCTGACCGCCGAGTCCAAGGGCATTCCGCTTGCCTATGAGATGTCCCGCCAGTGCGGCAAGCGCTACATTCTGGCAAGAAAGAGCAAAAAACTGTACATGAAAAATGCCGTTGAGGTCGAGGTAAACTCGATCACCACCAGCGGCCTGCAGAAACTGTACCTGTCGGGCGACGACATGGAATTTCTGCGCGGCAAAAAGGTGCTGCTGGTTGACGACGTCATCAGCACCGGCGAGTCGCTGCACGCACTGGAAAAGCTGACCGAGAAAGCCGGCGGCATCATCTGCGGCAGAGCAGCAGTGCTGGCCGAGGGCGATGCAGCAAACCGCGACGACATCGTTTTCCTCTCGCCGCTGCCGCTGATCCACGAATAATTTGGCGCAATAAAAAAGGACTCCTGTGGGAGTCCTTTTTTTGCTGTTAAAAATTGCCGGTAGCTTTTTTATTTCTACATACGGAAAGAGGCTCCCTAAAAAGGGAGCCTCTTTTATAAACCATAAGATTACAGCGTGTTATGTACAACCTTACCGTCGATGATGGTCATGCGGCACAGGCTCAGGCTGCTGAACGGATGTCCGTCAAAAATGGCGATGTCTGCATCCTTGCCGACTTCCAGCGAGCCGACACGGTCCTCCATACCCAGCGTTTTTGCCGGATTGATGGTGATGCCTTCAAAGGCGGCCTGTTCGCTCAGACCGCGGCGCATCAGCATACCGATAGTCGCCGGCAGAATGGAGGTCTGAGAGCCAGTGTCGGCGGTCAGCGATACGGTCAGTCCAGCCTCGGAGAGGATCGCCGGATTTTCCAGCTTCATGTTCCAGATCTCCATCTTGGATGGACTCCACAGGTACGGACCGATGGTGCAGCGGACGTTGCGGGCTTTGAGCGCGTCGGTAATCATGTAGCCCTCGGTGCAGTGCTCGATGGTGTAGTCCAGATGGAATTCCTCGGCGATGCGGATGGCAGTCATGATGTCGTCGGAGCGATGTGCATGGAAACGACAGCGCATCTCACCACGGACAACAGGAACCAGTGCATCCAGCTGGAAGTTTGGCTCCGGCAGTTTGCTAGGGTCGGTTTCACCGGCTTTGAGACGGTCGGAGTAATTCTTTGCCGCATACAGGGTCTGGCGGATCAATGCAGCAACGCCCATGCGGGTCATTGGATATTTGCGGTCGGTGCCGTAGCAGCGCTTTGGATTTTCGCCCATGGCAAATTTCATCTGCTCGTGTCCCGGGACGATCATCTCCTCGGCGGTAGGAACGTCGCGCAGTTTGACAACCGTTCCGGTGCCGCCGATGACGTTTGCAGAACCTGGCAGGATGCAGACGGTGGTAAAACCGGCGTCACGCACCTTGCTGATGGCGTAATCTTTCGGGTTGACCGCGTCCATAGCGCGCACCTGCGGAGTGACAGGGTCGCTCATCTCGTTGCCGTCGAGTGGAATGGACGGGTTGGAGTTTGGTTCGTTAAAGTTGGAAATATGGGTGTGGCAGTCGATCAGACCTGGAGTGACCCAGCAGCCGGAGGCGTCGATGACCTCGGCGCCCTGTGGAACAGCGACGTCTGCACCGACAGCTTTGATCTTGCCATCTTCGATTAAAACGGTTCCTTTTTCAAAGGTCTGCCCCGTAACGGTGACAACCTTGCCATTGATAATTGCAATCATCTTTGTCCTCTCCTCCATCACAGGGTATTTTTGTAGACCTCTCCGTCGATCATGACCAGACGGCACAGGCTCATGCTGTCAAATGGATTGCCGTCGAATACGGCGACGTCGGCGTCCTTGCCTGGCTCCAGCGAACCGATGCGGTCCTCCAGCTGCAGCACCTTGGCAGCGTTGATGGTGACGCCTTTGATGGCATCCTCAAAGGACAGACCGCGGCGGATGAAGAAGCCGATGGTCATCGGCAGAACCGAGGTCTGAGAGCCGGTATCGGCGGTCAGGCAGACGGTGATGTTCGGTTCCTTGCTGAGGATACCAGGATTGTCCATGGTGCGGTTGTGGATTTCCAGCTTGCTTGGCGAGGTCAGGTGCGGACCAACGACGCATTTGACATGTTTCTCGTTTAAAACGTCCTTGATTTTAAAGCCCTCGGTGCAGTGCTCGATGACATAGTCCAGACCGAATTCCTCAGCAATGCTGATGGCGGTGAGGATGTCGTCCGAACGGTGCGCGTGCATACGGCAGCGCATCTCGCCGCGGACGACCGGTACCAGGGCATTTAATTTAAAGTCAGGCTTTGGCGCTTTGGAAGGATCGGTTTCGGTTGCTTTGAGTGCGTCCGAATAGTTTTTAGCCTCGAACAGCGTCTCGCGCAGGATGCCGGCGATGCCCATGCGGGTCATCGGCATCTGTTTACGGTTGCCGTAGTTGCGCTTTGGATTTTCGCCGAAGGCAAACTTCATCTGCTCGCTGCCGGCAATCGCCATCTCACGGGCAGTGTGACCGCGCAGCTTGATCGAAATGCCGGTACCGCCGATGACGTTGCCCGAGCCTGGAGTGGAGTAGACGGTGGTAAATCCTGCCTCACGGACGGGAACGATGGCGTAATCGTCGGGGTAGACAGCATCCAGCGCACGGATCTGTGCCTGAATCGGGCCGCTCATCTCGTTGCCATCGGACAGACCAGGCATAGTGCCAGGCTCGCTGAAGTTACAGATGTGGGTATGGCAGTCGATCAGACCTGGAGTGACCCAGCAGCCGGTGGCGTCGATGACTTCGGCGTCCTGCGGCACCGGAATGTCGGGGCCGACCGCTTTGATTTTTCCGTTTTCGATCAGGACGGTGGCTTTGTCGTAGGTCTGACCGGTCACCGTGATGACCTTTCCGTTGATAATCGCTTTCATGATAAAGTGGATTCCTCCTTTGGCAGGATGTACCTGTATTTTCCCTCTTGAGTGGTTGATACAAAAGCGCAGCAATGGATGACCAGCGTTTGGAACGGTGGTTCGTCATTTTCTGCGAATGAAAATCACACCAGTATCATAGCACAACTGGCAATAAAATGTAAATATTGAAGAATAATTTTCATAAAAACAACGTATTTATTGGTGAGGTTTAATAATAATTTCACAACTGCCTGCGGAAGCCTTTCCAGCATATTCGCCCGACAGACGGAATATCCTTTGGTAAAACCAAAAAGGAGGAAGAGAAAATGGGGCAAAGAACAGGGTATCGTCCCAAGAAGAAAAAGAACGATGAGGAGCCATTATTGACCATCCTTTGCTTTCAGATCGGGCTGTGTCTGCTTTCCGCCGCCGTCTTTTTTGCTGCCGTACAGATGGGAGGAGAGGGAAAGGAGCTTGCCTGTCAAAGCGCCCAGCTGCTGTGCGGGCAGACCAGTCAACCGCTGTCCTGGCAGCAGACGCTGGAAGAAACGTGGCAAAAAATATCCTCCTTCTGGCAGGGCGGTGCGGAGGATCTGCTGGAGCGACTGCGGGATCTGATCGCCGACCAGATTGTTCCGCCGGAACAGCTGCCGGAGGTAACTATCGGAGAAAGCGGAGAACAAGCGCTGGACGGAGCAGGCGGAGCGCTGCCGGATGACCTGCTCTCCGCCGCCGAAGGTACGACGCTGGCGCCCTATCTGCTGACCGCCTCGATGTGGTCGCCGGTCAGCGGTCCGGTGACCTCGCAGTTTGGCTGGCGGCTGCATCCGATCAGCGGCGGAGAGGACTTCCATAAGGGAGTGGACATCGCCGCAGCGGAGGGAACCTCCATTCTGGCAGCACTGCCAGGAGTGGTGGAGGAGACCGGCTACAACGACAGCTACGGCAATTTTGTGGTGCTTCGCCATTCGGACAACCTGCGGACCACCTATAACCATTGCAGCGAGATTCTGGTGCAGGAGGGCCAGCAGATGGCACGCGGCGACCGCATTGCACTGGTGGGCTCCACCGGCATTTCCACCGGTCCACACCTGCACTTTGAGGTGGAGGTGCAGGGACTCAAAGCCGATCCGCTGCCCTCGCTTCAGGTGGAGGAGGTCAGTGTGCAGTAAAGGAGGGATAGTGCCACGAAAAAGGAGAGGACACTGCCGCCTATTGAAATGGGCTTTGGCTTTTTTCTGTTTTTGAGTGTCTTTTTGCTGCTGGATAAAAGCAGAATCGGTGTGCTGTGCATTGCGGCGGCACTGTTGCACGAGCTGGGACATCTGGCAGCGCTGGCAGCCTTTCGGGTGCGGCTGCTGCGCATCTGCCTTTGTCCGCTGGGCGTCCGCATCGAACGGGAGGAGAGCTTCTGCCTGGGAGCAGAGCTGTGGATCAATCTGGCAGGACCGATGGTCAATCTGCTGCTGGCGGCGGCAAGCTATCTGGTGGGAGCAAAGATGTTCTCGGCGGTGAATCTGGCGCTGGGATTGTTTGAATTGTGTCCGCTGCCTTCGCTGGATGGCGGGCAGACGCTGTTTTGCCTGCTGCAAAAGCTGCTTCCGCTGCATCAGGCACAGCGCATCTGTGCCGTGGTGGAAGCAGGAATCTGCGTGCTGATTTTAGGAGCGGGCGTCTGGCTGGTGCTCTGGAAGCGCAATCTGTCGCTGATTCTGCTGCTTGCCGGACTGTGTCTGAGTTTGTGTCCGGCAAAGGAGAAACATCAAAAAAGGCTGTGAGAACTTTGATTCTCACAGCCTTTTTGAACATCTATCAACGATGAATGTCAGCTTATACTTTTCTTACGGTCAATACCTTAAAGATCTCAACTGCACCCTGAATATCCTTGACACGGTCGTTGATCTCGTTGACGCTCTGGAATTTTTCCAAAGTGTTGCGCTGTCCGTCGAACAGCTGGCGAAGCTCCTGCTCGATGTTGTTTTCCTGAACGGTTTCGATCTTCTTCAGGCGCTTTTCGATGGCGTCTATATTCTGGGACAGGGTCTTTACATCTTCACGTCCGATCTTGACTTCTGATTTGATCTCGCGAACTTCATCCTTGATTTCGCGCACTTCGTCTTTGATCGATTTTAATTCGTACTTGATCGGGCCGAGCTCGTTGGTCAGTTTGACGTCCAGCAGCTGGCTGATCGCGTCCATCAGTTCTCTGTCAATCATGATAAGTTTCACCGCCTTTATGGCTTATTATACCTGATTTGGAAGTTGTTTGCAAGAAAGAAACAATTTTTTCTTACAATGGGAAAAAATTGCCATTATTTTGGGTGCTCCAGCAGGTCGATGATGCGGTAGAGCGCAAGCAGCATAAGTCCCGCAAATAAAAGGAAAAACACAAGGAAGGTGTGTGGATAGGAGAGGTCAAACAGTGTCGAACCGAGCATCTGTTTTATCATCACACCGACTGCTCCGACAAAGCTGACAAGCGAAGCTACAAGAAGGATTTTTAAGATGTGCTGTTTCATATCAGTTCTCCTTTGCAGGTGAGCGGATAAAGATATAGGAATGGATTTTGTCGGAGTAAGCTTCCTCGACAAAGCCCAGTTTCTTTAACAGGGCGATGCTCGGCAGATTTTCCTTTTCCACCAGTCCCACAATGTCCATGGCAGGAAAGTGCTGTTCGATGGCTTTGATCACCGCAGTCAGCAGCTCGAAGGCGTATCCTTGCCGCCAATGGCGGTAGGAGATGGTGTAGCCAAGGGTGATACATGGGTCCGCTTCGTTTACAAACAAAGACAGGTCGCCAATCAGTTGGTTGTCCGACAGGCAGATGGCATAGTGCTGTTCCGGCTCCGATGAGGGAAAGGTACAGGAACCGAAAGTGTTGATAAAATCGCGCAAAGCCTCTCTGGAGGTGTCTGTCCAGTGCTGGTATCGGGCACAGTCGGCGTTGTTGCGGTAGTCGTACAGAGTGTCCAGATCTTCGCAGGAAAGGTTTCGCAGAAGCAGACGGTTTGTTTTGAGAAATGGCTGCATGAGTACCACGCTCCTTTGCGTTGGGATGTTACCATTTATTCTACAAAATTTTGGGCTTTTTTACAAGATTTATTGGAGGGAGTGAGCAGAGGGTGGACGTTGATTTTTTGTAAAAAATCATGTAAACTTAAATGATAAGAAAAAAGCTTTGCTACAAAAGATTTTGGAGGACCGTGCATGAAACGAGAACAGCTCCAGCAGATTTTGCTGGATGTGCAGAAGCCCGCGCAGTACATCGGCGGGGAACTCAACAGCGTGATGAAAGACAAACAAAAGGTCGACTGCCGTCTGGCCTTCTGTTTTCCTGATAAGTATGAGGTGGGCATGTCCCATCTGGGAATGAAGATTCTCTACTCGCTCTACAACGAGCGGGAAAACTGGTGGTGTGAGCGCGTGTTTGCGCCCGATGCCGATATGGAACAGTTGATGCGGGAGAAAAACATCCTGCTGTATGGTCTGGAAAGTCTGGACCCAATCAAAGACTTTGACTTTGTGCTGTTCACTCTGCAGTACGAGATGAGCTACACCGCCATCCTCAATATGCTCGACCTGGCAGGACTGCCGGTTCGCGCCAAAGACCGCAAGGGACTCTCTCCGATCGTAGCGGCGGGCGGTCCATGTGCCTGCAATCCGGAGCCGATCGCCGACTTTATCGACCTGTTCATCATCGGCGAAGGCGAGGAGGTCAACATCGAAATCACCGACCTGTACATGCAGGCCAAAAAAGAGGGCTGGACCAAGGAACAGTACCTGAAGGAAGCTGCAAAGATCGGCGGCGTCTATGTGCCTAGCCTGTACGATGTTTCCTACAAGGAGGACGGCACCATCGAGGCTGTCACTCCAAACTGCCCTGAAGCGCCGGCAAAGGTGCAGAAGCGGATCATCGCCGATCTGGACAAGGTCTACTACCCCAAACAGTTTGTGGTTCCGTTTATCAACATCGTTCACGACCGTGCAATGCTTGAGATTCAGCGCGGCTGTCTGCGCGGCTGCCGCTTCTGTCAGGCGGGATTTATCTATCGTCCGCTGCGCGACAAACACTATGACACCTTAAATCAGGATGCGCACAATCTGTGCGACACCAGCGGCTACGAGGAGCTGTCGCTGACCTCGCTGTCCACCAGCGACTACAAGGAGATCGAGCCGCTGCTCGACGACCTGCTCAACTGGACCACCGACGAAAAGGTCAGCCTGTCGCTGCCGAGCCTTCGTGTGGACAACTTCTCCAAGGAGCTGATGGACAAGGTTTCCCGCCTCAAAAAGAGCGGACTTACCTTTGCACCCGAGGCAGGAACTCAGCGTCTGCGCGACGTCATCAATAAAAATGTCACCGAAGAAGAGGTCATGAACACCTGCCGCACCGCCTTTGAGGGCGGCTACACCTCGGTTAAGCTCTACTTTATGATGGGTCTGCCGACCGAAACGATGGAGGACATCGAGGGCATTGCAAACCTTGCCCAGAAGGTAGTCGACCTGTATTACAGCCTGCCGACCCGTCCAAAGGGCAGAGCGGTGAGCGTTTCCATCTCCTGTGCATGCTTTGTACCAAAGCCGTTTACTCCATTTGAGTTTGAAGCGCAGGACACCATGGAGCTGCTGCATGAAAAACAGAAACACCTTCTGGCAAGCGTCAAGTCCAAGAAGATCAGCGTCAGCTACCATGATGCGGACGTCAGCTTCATCGAAGCAATCCTTGCAAAAGGCGACCGCCGTCTGTGCGATGTCATCGAGCGCGTCTGGAAGATGGGCAGCCGACTGGACGGCTGGTATGAATACTTCGATGCACAGCGCTGGTATGACGCTATGAATGAGCTGAATATCGACCCTGCCTTCTATGCAAACCGCCATAGAGAATACGACGAAGTGATGCCGTGGGATCATCTGGATTTCTGCGTCAGCAAAAACTTCCTCATCCGCGAAAACAAGCTGGCACATCAGGAGCAGGTAACTCCGCAGTGCCGTGAGAAATGCTCCGCCTGCGGCGCAAGAGCCCTCATCAAAGGAGAGTGCTGCTCGGACAAGGTTGTCTATGAAAGGGAAGTTGCTCCAATCGAGCCGCCGCGTCCAAAGGTTGACCCGTCGCTGCTGCTCGATCAGCCGCAGAAGGTCAGACTGTTCTTTACAAAGCTCGACCGCGCAAAATATATCTCCCATCTGGACATGAATCGCTGCATGAGCCGCGCCATCAAGCGTGCCGGCCTGCCGGTTTGGTACACCGGCGGATTCAATCCGCACATGTATCTGACCTTCCCGCTGCCGCTGTCGCTGGGCTGTGAAAGCGTCTATGAATGTGTGGACCTCAAGATGACCCAGAAGGTCGATTTTGACCAGATGGTCTCCCGCTTAAATGCCTGCCTGCCTCCGGATATTCAGGTGTTCTCGGCTGGTGAGCAGAAGATGGACCAGAAGGAGATCGCCTGGGCAGACTATGAAATCTGCTTCCGAAACGAGGATGGATTAAAAGAAAAGCTCACTTCCTTCTTTAACCAGCAGGAAATCAAGGTCATCAAAAAGACCAAGAAGGGCGAGAAGGAAATCGACCTCAAGCCGCATTTCTCTCTGGTTTCGATGGAAGAAAAAGAGGGCAAACTGGTGGCAGTGATGCGCTTTGCAACCGGCATCGAGCTCAACATCAATCCGACCTTGCTGTTGGATAACGCACCGTTTAAACTGGACGTTTTGACACTGAAACGCCTGATGGTCTACAACCATCAGATGCAGTCCTTCTGCTAAGGATACAAAACCCAAACCGTCTGTTCAGGGCAGATTGTGCAAACCGGTGAAAATTGGTGAATTGCCAGTGGAAAACGCAAATGTCAATAGTAAATGCGAAAAAATTGAAAATTTATTTTTATAGTGCGTCAAGGCATTCGCGGAAGCACATTGCAGAAGTTTTCCAGCCCAATATTTCACGCGGATAGTTGTTGATCCATTGTTCAAGGTCTTTTATTGCGGCGGTTGATACCTTCCCGAAGTCTGTTCCTTTCGGGTATCGCCGCCGTATCATTCTATTTTGATTTTCGTTTGATCCCCGTTCAAAACTGCTGTACGGGTGACAATAGTAAAAGCGTGTCCGCTTCCCCTTGCGGATCGCGGATTGTTCCAGCCTTTCCACATTGGAGAATTCCCCGCCGTTGTCAACGGTGATTGTTTTGAATACCTTGCGGAAGAGTGCGCCGAACCGCCGTTCTATTCGATCAAGTGCCTTTATGGTGCTTTCCTCCGTCCGATCCGGCATACGCTCTATAATTTCTTGCCGCGTCTTCCGCTCCGTCAGCACAAGAAGGGCTTTCTTTGAAGTCTGCTTCCCGCTGTAAACGGTATCCATTTCCCAATGTCCGAAGACTTCGCGCCCCTCCACTTCGGCGGGGCGTTTTTCTATGCTCTTCCCGCGCGGGGCGCGTTTGGCCGTCTTCACTTTGCGATATTTCCGCTTGCGTTTTGCCTTCTCCGGCAAATCGTTGTTTGTCAGCATAAGGAACACGCCCTTTGTTATGTAGCCGTAAAAGGTGCTTGTGCAAATTGTGGTATTGAATTCCAACCCCTCTAAAGCAATGTCGGCAAGTGCGGCGGCGGGGGATCGGCCTTCTTCA
Organism: uncultured Negativibacillus sp.; assembly: GCF_944388365.1. Classification (GTDB taxonomy): domain Bacteria; phylum Bacillota; class Clostridia; order Oscillospirales; family Ruminococcaceae; genus Negativibacillus. The sequence continues at coordinate 10,428 of NZ_CALXIN010000049.1, forward strand.
AGCACTTTTCTTTCCAGATATTCCGCAAGGGCGTAATCACGGCCAATTTTCAGCGGTGCGCCTTTTGCCGAAAGGTTTTCACGGTATCGCCTGTGCGCTTCGTCCGGATTATACCTTTCTTCCTCCGTCCAATCTGAATTACGGTGAACCATGCGGGCGCGTTTTACTTCGCGGTAAATAGTGCTGATATGCACATGAATTTCCGCGGCGATCTCCTTTGCCGAATGGCCGTTATTCAATAACGCTTCGATCTTGTAACGGTCTGCCTTTGTCAAATGGCTAAAACAATGCCCCATGCTCCACGCCCCCTATAAACAAAAATAAGGGGCGGTTTCCCGCCCCCCTGCGCCTGAAATTAACTCCTTCTTTTGTCGTATTCGTCCAGCCCTTCCAGCGTGGCCGGATCGGTGAGAATGTCCCGCAAGCTACATTCAAGGGCGTTGCAAATTTTTAATAATGTCGCCAGCTTTGCCCCGTTAATATCCCGCGCGCCTCTTTCGTAGTCTTGCAGGATACGCACGGAAATTTCCGCTGCCGCCGCAAGCTGTGATTGTGACATACCAGCCGCCAGCCGTGCGGCCTGCAATTTCTCGTTTCTATATGCTATTTTAACGCTAATATCCACGCGCCGAACCTCCCTTGACATTTTCGCGTTTTATCGGTTATAATAAAGGCGACGGGCGGGGATACCCGCCGCCGTATCTGTTAGGACTGTTTGTTCTTCTTGTTGGGCTTTATGCTGATTGTGATACGCTCCACCGTTTCACTTTCCAAAGCCTTTTTGAGAAGTTCAAGCAGTTCTTTTATTTGCTCTTCGGTCAATCTTCGCACCCCCTTTCCGGTGGTGTTGTCTTCTCCTTTCGCTTTACTCGGCTTCCCCTTGCCTGTGATTTTATTATACGGCATTTGCCGTATAAAGTCAATAGCTTTCAAGAAAATAAATGCGAAAAACAGCAAAAGCGGCGGGAATTTCCCGCCGCTTCATTCGTTTTCATCATCAATCAGCCAAAGATGGGATACGCCTAACACTTTAGCAATCACTTTCAATTCGTAATCAGTAACAAACCGTGTTCCGATCTCAATTCTTGAAAGGCTGTCCCGCTCCATTGTCACGCCTTCTATTTGCAGTTTCGCGGCTAACGCCTCTTGCGTAAACCTATTCTTTTGCCGTGCTTCCCGCACTCTGTCGCCGCATATATTTTTCCGTCCTTTATAGTCGTATATCTTCACCCACGATCACCCGCGCCCCTCTCGTTGTGCTAAACATCAGCACTATTCTTGACTTTAACACAAAATTCTTGCATAATTGTGTTAAAGGTCAGAATGCAAAAAGTATTCTTCCCTTGTTGCCATAATTTAAGCACACGAAAGGAGCTATTCAAACTATGAAAAAAGCTGTATTGATCTTATGGGGCGTTGGTGCGCTGTTCCTTATTTCTTCAATCCCGCTATTTGTCGAAGGTGATATAGGGGCGGGCGTTTGTGGGATTGTGATTGCCGCCGCGCTGTTTTTTATTGGCCTTCGGAAAAAGGCCGCACGGCCTGAACCAAAGAAAGAACCGCCCGCGGCCACGCCTGCGGCGACGATGGAACCGGAAGAGGCCGCCGCGCCTGCTCCTAAAACAGATACAACCGCACATGTTACACCCGCCGCCGATCCGCGTTCTGCGAAAACAGAAGCCGCCGCACCCGCTCCGGCTTCCGAAGTAAAGCCCGCTTTTGAATTTCTTTCCGTGAAGGTTGCGGGCGTTACCTTCAAGAACGGGCGCAGAAGCCGTCAAACCATCTTGCGAAAAATCCACTTCAAAGACGAACCTTTCGACAAGGGAACAATGGAATTGACTTTGCAACGGGAAGAGTGGGAAGGCAAGCCCGCTTTCGGTGTCTATGTCAACGGCGATCAAATCGGGAATATTCCTGCCGAATATGTTTCCTATGTGAACGACAATTTTTCCCGCCTCGACGGGATCGTAAACATAGAAGTTTACGGCGGCGGCGAAGGCCGGAACTACGGCGCGGAAATAACATTGCGCTTCCGGAATGAGTAACCCCCACAAAACGACAAAAAGCCCCCACGCCAGCCATAAACGGCCAGCGCGGGGGCTTCTCTATGTTCTGTTACTCTTTCCATGTGCCGCCAAGTGCGGCGATCGTGTATCTATCTGCGCTCCCGTTGACAATCAAGCCTTTTGACGCTTGAAAACACCGCACGGCGTAAGCGGTCAACCTTCCGTATGTCCCATCGGCTCCGTTTGTGCCGCAATGGTAATTCCGTTCGATCAAGGCCGTTTGCAATGCCTTCACATCTTCGCCGCGCATAAGGGGTTTTGTCACTTTCAGCACGCGGGCAACCTCAAAGGAACCCGCCGTGGGCGGTGTCCGTTCCGGCTTTTCGCTGTCATGCTCCGATTTTCCCGCCATCTGTTCCGGCGCGCGGGCGGTTTGTTCCTCTTCGGCCTTCACGCGATCCGGCGCGGCTTCCTCGTTCTGCTGGACGGGCGCGGCCTGTTCTTCGGCAACCTTTTTCCGCGTGCGCGTGGTTTTGTTCTCTGTATCCTTCTTCGTCGCGCGCTTGCGTGTGCCTGTGTTTTTTCTCTGTTCGCTCATGCGTAAAACCTCCCGTAATGAAATAAGCCCCCGCCGCCGCGGTTCAGCGGAAGCGGGGGCTTCGTGTATCAGGCGGGCGGCATGTGGCCGCCGCCTCCATCAAACCGCGGGCGGTAAAGGAGTAAACCCGCGCGCGGCGCAATGGCAATTAAGTATTCAGGGCTTCCGCGGTGTCGGTATGCGTCTTCGGAAGCGCAAAAACGGCGGCTTCGATCGCACCGTCAACAATCTTCTTCAAATCGTCGTCGATTTCAATTCCTGCCGCTTCGATAAACTGATATACAAGTTTTGTCGCTTCTTCCTTGCGCTGTCCCTCTTCAATTTTGCTTGTTTTGTAAAGCTGTTCGGCGGCCTCTGTTGCTTTCTGCGCCCACCCGATCACCTTGTCAATAACAGTGATAACGGGAACTTCGGGGAAGAACTCTTGCAGGGTATCGACCACATGATCCGCGGTGTCAAGAACGGTTGTCGTCCCTGTCAGAACGCCGGAAATATTGATCCCCTTCTTTACCAGATAGGGGATCAATACGATCAGCCCCACGAAAACGACCGCTACGACGGCCACAACCACAAGAACAATTACCATGTTATCCATTTTTCAAATCCTCGCTTTCTTTTTGTCGGTGTTTATATTTGTTACTCCTTTACAAGCGTGAGATCGGAAACGCGCACGGCGGCCACGGTCACGCCGCCGTAGGTGATAACGGCGCGATCGCCGTCCAGCTCCGAAACTACATGATCGCGGCTATACACGAAAGAGGCCAGCCCGCCGCCCGTGTAGGT
>NZ_CALXIN010000050.1 GCF_944388365.1 uncultured Negativibacillus sp.
TGTGCGGTCCCGAGAATGGACAAGGTCCATTCTCCGAACTTAGGTGTAATAAAGATACTCCCTCGGGAACTTCGCAAGCGAAGTTCTCTCCCCCTGTCTGCTCCGCTAGTGGGAGAATGTCAGGTTTTGCATCTACCACTTCGGGCAGCAGAGTGCTCTCGTCGAGCGCACTTACCGCCGACATATGGGGGTTCAAAGGGGGTCACACTTGACCCCCTTCGCTGGAGGTCAAGGAACCAGGAGGTTCCTTGTGTGCTCTTTGTGAAACTTTCTTCACACAAGAAAGTTTCCGCAGGTGCGGGCTGCGCAAGCCCGCATAGGTCTTGCAGGGTCTACCCTGCAACAAAAGGATGATTGCGCACAACGAGCGAAGCCGGAGGCTAAGCAACCTGCGCGAGAGCAAGGCTTTCGACTTTCCACTCAACCGACAACGCGAACTGTTAGCATATTCAGTTTGCTAACAGACGCTGTCCCAAAACTCTTTGGCGATGCAATATCGCTGATAGCGTGGACTGTTCTGGGCGATGTCCTCCTCACTTGCACCCTGATAGAGCAAAATGTCGCGCAGGATACAGTTAAAATAGCGGTAGTCCTCGTCCGGTACATCGGCGATGTCGTCGCTGCCCCATTCATACTGGGGCAGCACAAAGCCGGTGTTTTTCTCGATGGTGACATAAAAGACAGCCGGCGTGCCTGCGGGTGCAGTCTGTGCAAATCGGTACTGTACATACTGCGAGCATAGCTCGGCATCCAGATTTTCTACCGCTGCATCAAAGATGGCAGCGGTGATTTCGTCAGTATCGGGTGAGAAGCCGGTGCTTTCCACCAATTCCTCCACTTGCTGTGGATAAAACAGCTGAAGCATCTGGTGACGGGTATTGTACAAAAGATAATCGACCGGCTCAATGGGCTGGGCAGCATACTGCTGCTGCAAAAACTGTTTGAGCTGTTCGACGGTTCGACAGGGAATCTGATTCATGGTTGGCTCCTTTGTGTTCACTTATTTGCTGGTCTCTACACTGAGGAAGGGTTTGAGTTTCATTGCGGTGGCTTCGGTGGTGATGGTCTGCAGCCAGACCTTGCCAGGACCTTCCAGCGTGGTCAAAAACAGTCCTTCGCCGCCGAACAGGATATTTTTAAATCCTTTGACCGTTTCGACAGCATATTTGACGCTGCTTTCAAACAGAGCGACGTTGCCGGTGTCCACCTTCAGACGCTGTCCAGGTGCAAGGTCGATTTCACGGACGCTGCCGTCCAGCTCGACAAAGGCAAGACCTTCACCGCTCAGCCGCTGGAGCACAAAGCCCTCGCCGCCGAACAGGCCGCCGGAGAAGCCCTTGACGATTTCAGCGGACAGCTCGACGCTCTGCTGGGCGCACAGGAAGGCGCTTTTCTGGCAGATATACTGCTGACCGCGGGAAATTTGCAGGGCAAGGATCTGCCCTGGGAAGGAGGAAGCGAGGGTAATTTCCTGGGCGGGTCTTGAGGCAGTATAGGTAGCCATAAACAGCGACTCACCGCTGAACATTCTGCCGAGGCCCTTAAACAGGCCGCCGCGGAGGTTGGTATCCATTTCGATGCTGTCGGTCATCCAGCTCATGCCGCCGGATTGGGTATAGATGCTTTCGCCCTGTTCCAGACGGATGGTGACAGCGGGCATAGGTTCTCCCCAAATTTGATAGTTCATAAAATGCTCCTTTCCTTTGCTCAAAAAGACAGATCCCCTCAGAGCGATTATAGCATGGAGGGAGAAGAAAGAAAAGCCGCCGTGAAGGACAAACAAAAGTTTTTGTCCGATGATTGAAAACTTGTTTTCAATCTGGCTTTCTTGCAACACTTTCATATAAAAACATTTAGGGACTCCATACTGTTTCGATGCTGCCGCACGTCGAGTGCGCTGCCCGCTGTGCGGGCAGATTGAACCTTTGAACACCTAAAAACTTTTTCTGAGAAATCAAGAGGTATTCGGCGATCAAGTAGCTAGTCCTCAAAATAAAACAGTTCCTCAAATTTTTTGTCCAGTGCGATGCATAAGATCAAGGCCAGCTTTGCAGTAGGGTTAAATTGTCCGGTTTCAATAGAGCTGATGGTGTTGCGCGATACACCTACCAGTTCCGCCAGTTGACTTTGGGAGAGCTTTTTTTCAGCGCGCGCTTCTTTCAAATGGTTTTTTAATATCAGTTTATCGTCCATTCAGGACACATTCCTTTCACTTATGGTTTTGCTTAGGATAGAATGTGAAGATCAGCCCATGCAATTCCGGCACATACTCCAATTATGCTCAGAACCAATTGGAAAGGACGGTGGTCAACCCTGTACCTTCCCCAGGATTCAAAACCAAGGTAGGTCCAGTACATCGCTAAAATCTGATTGCACGAATCTCCATGATACAGGTTATAGATTGCCAAAAGCAAAAACATGGCGGTCATGCCGACGACTCCATAGCGGCGTCCGTGTGAAGCGATATATTCAACACCTTCATCCTGTTTTTCGCTGCGGCTTTTGGCCAAAATTTCGTCTTTATTCATCTGTGACCCTCCTTTGTTTATGACAAGTATACTTGGTATTTTGAGTATAGCATTGCCAAGTGTACTTGTCAATTATTTTGGCAAAGTTTATTGGTGAAAGGTGCCATGTCATCAGCTGTTATGCGGACAGTTTACAACATTTTATTTGTCCGCACGTCGGCTTTCTGCAAAAGCTTTTGCGGGCTTGCGCAGCCCGCACCCGCGGAAACTTTCTTGTGTGAAGAAAGTTTCACAAAGAGCACACAAGGAACCTCCTGGTTCCTTGACCTCCAGCGAAAGGGGCAAGCCCCTTTTGAAACCCCATGCTCCCAAGAAAGTGAATACAATGGCGTAACCACTTGCTGCCCGAAGTGGTAGGTGCAAAACCTGATATTATCCTACTGCCGGAGCAGACAGGGGGAGAGAACTTCGCTTTGCGAAGTTCCCGAGGAGAGTAACTTTTCTGCAGAAAAGTTCGGAGAATGAAACTTGTTTCATTCTCGGGACCGCACACAGAAAAGTATGATAACGTAGGAAGCAGAGGTGCGGTCTTGCCCCTCAGAGGTGTTTCCAAAGAGGATACCTCCTCTTTGGCACGCCTTTGATTACTTTCCTCGTGAAAGGAAAGTAATCGCGGCGCGGGCTGCGTAAGCCTGCAATGGTTCGAAGAAGGAGCCTTGCTCCTTCTCACGTCCGCACAAAATGAAGTCTGGTTTTTCTGTAAGTTTGGGTGCAGACCTGCGTAGCCCCACAAAAAGAATCTCGCAGGAACCATCCTGCAGAAATTTTGGCAGAAAGTTGGAGCAGGGGCGCAGCCTCTGCTCAGTCCTGCAACAATTTTATTATGGTAAACTTTCAAATTTATGGTATAATGGATTTAACAGCGGGGAAGACACCCCCGTATAAAATTGCAATGGAGGGATCAACATGGTTTCTAAGGAAATGGAATCCAGAATTGACAAATTTATCGAGGACAATCGCCAGAACGTCATCAATGATATTGCTGCTCTGGTCAACATCAAGAGCGTCAGCGTCCACAGCGATGACCCGAAGGCTCCGTTTGGCGAAGGCTGCCACAAGGTGCTGGATAAGGCACTCAGCATGTGCGAGAGCATGGGCTTTGCTACCAAAAACTATGACTACTACGCAGGTTCTGCTACCTACGGCAACAGTGAAAAGGAAATCGCTATCCTCGGACATCTGGACGTCGTTCCAGAAGGCGACGGCTGGAGCCATGATCCATACGATATGATCGAAAAGGACGGCTATATCTACGGCCGCGGCGTTGCTGACGATAAAGGTCCAACCGTTCTGGGTCTGTATGCACTCAAATGTATGAAAGAGCTGGGCATCCAGCCAAACTATACCTTCCGTCTGGTTATGGGATGCAGCGAGGAAACCGGTATGGGCGACCTGCCGCACTATCTGGAAGCAGAAAAAATGCCAAACTTTGCTTTCACTCCAGACGCAGATTTCCCTGTCTGTATCGGTGAAAAAGGTCAGCTGGGCGTCACCATCGAGATGGCAGTTGACGGCAAGGTGATCACCAATGTTACCGGTGGTACCGTCGGCAATGCAGTCTGCGCAAGTGCAACCGCAACCCTCAAGGGTATCTCTGAGGCAGATCTGGGCGACTATGATAAGAGCATCTACACCGTTAAAGCAGTAGAAGGCGGCATCGAGCTCAACGCTGTCGGCAAGACCGCCCATGCAGCAAAACCGGAAGGTTCGATCAACGCAACCAAACGCCTGTTCGAGCTGGTTTCCACCCTGCCACAGCTCTCCGATGCAGAGAAGAAAGCAATGGCAGTCGCTGCCGAAGTGCTCAAAGACTACCACGGCGCTGGTATCGGTGTTGAGGTTGCTGATGAGGTTTCCGGCAAGCTGACCCACATCAACGGCGTAGACTCGATGGAGGATGGCAAGATTCAGCTTCGTCTGGACATCCGTTATCCGGTTACCATGAAGGGTGAGGAGCTGTTTGCTTCCATCGAAAAACACATCGCAGAGGTTGGCGGCAAGGCAGTGCTGAGAAACAACTCGGTACCTTGCTACAAACCGGCAGATACACCGGAAATCAAGACCCTGCTGGAAGCTTATGACCATGTCACCGGCGAGAAGGGCGTTCCATATACCATCGGCGGCGGCACCTATGCAAGACGCTTTGACAATGCCGTTGCTTTTGGTCCACACTTCCACGGTATGCCAAACCCATGCGGCGAAGGCAGAGGCGAGGAGCACATGCCAGATGAGTGCAACAGCATCGACTACATGATGAAAGCACTGAAGATCTACGTTCTGTCGCTGATCGGCTTAAACAAACTGAGCCTGTAATCCACAGGATACAAAAAACAGGAGGGGAAGTTCCCCTCCTGTTTCTTTTTCTATGCAGTAAAACAAAAAAGCCATCGACCGATTGGTCGATGGCTTTTGGTGCGAGTGACGAGACTTGAACTCGTACGTCGAAGACACACGCCCCTCAAACGTGCCTGTCTGCCTATTCCAGCACACTCGCAAATATTGTCAGAATCACTGTCAGCGATTCAACGTCATTCATTATATCATCCACTAAAAGAAAAGTCAAGCATTTTTTTGCGGTTTTTTGCTAAAAATAATTGCATCGGTATTGTACACGCAAAAGTCCAAAAAGCTGCACCTACACCAGTAAAAGTTTTTTAAAATTTTTATGAAAATTAAAAGCGGGGGTTTGCTTTTAAAGGCAGGTGTAGTATACTAGGAAAGAAAGGAAGAAAGATTTTCCTGTACCTGGAAATGCAGACAACTTCCGGACGGGAAAAAGCGAGGAGGAGGAAGATTGTACGGCAGAACGAGCATTTATGCGCACCGTAGAAAGAATCGAAAAAAAGCGATTCTGTCGTTTTTTATCATTTTAATAGCAGCGGTGCTGGTGGCGCTTGGAATCTCTGTCTACTGGGAAAAATCTCAGCAGCAAAGGGAGGACGCCCTGACCGCAGAAACAGAAAATAATGCCGACGCCCCTAAGGAGGTGCCGACCGAACAGCCAGAGGGAGGCAACGGTCAGCCTGAAGGCGATGGTCAGTCCGAGCAGGAGGCAGCTGTGGTGGATACCGAAACCACCGAGCAGACCGAGGAGCAGGAATCCCAGAGCACCTCGGCAGTGACCCAGACGCCGGTGGAAAACACCGATGTGGTGACCATGACCTCCCAGCGGATTCTGGATTCTCCGGCGCTGGTACCGAACAGCGGCTTCAGCGTGTCGGACGATTACTTTGATGATGCAGCCTTTGTGGGCGACTCGATCACCGAGGGTATCAAGCTTTACGAGGTGATGAGCAATGCCACGGTGGTAGCGGCAAGAGGTATCAATCTGGACACGGTGTTCACCGATGACCAGATCCGTACTTCCGAAGGCTATACCACTGCACTGGGTGCCCTCGAAGAGGCAAACCCCAAAAAGATCTACATCATGTTTGGTGCAAACGGTGTGGGATGGTTTACCGAGGAGCATTTCACCGAGGCATACACCTCCTTTGTACAGAGCGTCAAGGAGCAGCATCCCGACAGCCAGATCTTTTTGCAGTCGATCCTTCCGGTCACCCAGGAGTTTGACGACGAGCGCGAGGATATCTCCAACGAAAAGATCAACCAGTATAATGAATTGATCGTCCAGATCGCCGAAAATGAGGATGTCTACTATCTGGATGTCGCTTCAGCCATCAAGGATGAAAACGGTTGTCTGCCGGAGGATTCCAATGGTGACGGCATGCACTTTGGGACAACCTATTACAACAAGTGGTTTGACTACCTCAAGACCCACACGGTCACCGAGGAAGAACAGCCATCGTAAAGGTACGGATATTTTTTTCAAGGTTTCAGGCTTTTGCCTGTAAACCTCCCACTATTTTCAGAAAGGTTTGAAGGTAACATGAACATGAAACGATTTTTGACTTTGGCACTGGCAGCAATGATGATGGTACTGTGTCTGGCAGGATGCGGCGGCGAGGAAAAGTACGTCTCCTTTGACGACCTGTACAACTCCCTGACCACCCAGATCGACTTTTCTGCCAGCAAGATGCAGAAACAGAGCGAAGCTGCGCTGGACAACTATTACTACATTGATCCGGCCACACTGGAAAGCTATGCCATCTATATGAGCGATTATTCCACCGGCAACGCCGATGAAATTGCGATGTTCCAGGTCAAGGAGTCCGATCAGGTGACCGCCGTTAAGACACTCATCAACGAGCGCATCAACGACCTGAAGGTCCGCTATGAGGACTACAAACCGGAGGAGATGAGCAAGCTGGAAAATGCAGTGGTCATCGAGGACGGTAACTATCTGTTCGTTGTTATCTCTCCAGACAACGACAAGGCAAGAGAGATCGTCGAAGCAGCAATCAAATAGTGGCAGAAAGCCGTGAAAAAAGGACAGCCCTTGTAAGCGGGCTGTCCTTTTTTATTGCAGACTGATGAAATAGAACGGCATAGATTAGCATAAGTGACAAATCTCTTCCCATAGGATACACAGGGGTGGGGAAACGGTGGTTTGTGTGTTATGATAATAGTAGAATGATATGCAGATAGAACAGGAGGAACACCATGAGGGTACATACAATCGTGGACAGACAGGCGCTGCAGGAGCTGAAAAAATATCTTCTTCGTCCTCGAGGAAGAAAGGGACTGCAAATTTTAATGGGAGTGCTGGCACTGGTAGCGGTAGGAGCCGTTCTCTACGGAGAATTTGCCACCACTACGATCTGTCTGTTTGGCGTGCTGGTGTTTGGCGTGGAGATCATCGCGCTGGAAAACCAGCAGGTCAAGCTGAGTCTGAAAAGACTGCAGGAGCTGTACGGCGAGGATCGCGCCGAAGGAGAGCTGGTCTTTCTGCCGGAGGAGCTGCAGGTGATCAACACAAAGACGGGAGGCCATCTGGAGATGGAATACAGCACCGTCGAACGTCTGGTGGAAAGCACACACTATTATGCGATGTTTACCAAAGAATATCAGCTGATGGTGGTGGATAAAGCACAGTTTGACGAGCAGTCCGAGCGGGCGTTTTTACAGGAAATCGAGGGACACATGCCGTCGATTCGGAGAATCAATGCAGCAAAAAAAGCGGACAAAGCGGAAAAATGTAACAAATAGGAGCTAGACCCTTTGCCTGCTTTATGATAAAATGAAGGCAGAATCCGTTATTTTTGAAACAAGAGAAAAGAGGGAGTTTATCATGAAAGTAGTAGTAACCAAAGATTATACCGAGATGTGCAAACTGGCAAGCCGCATTTTTGCAGCAGAAATCACCCTGAAGCCTGACTGTGTACTGGGCCTTGCCACCGGCTCGACTCCTGTCGGCATGTACAAGGAACTGGTGCAGATGTACAACGAGCACCGTGTCGACTTCAGCCACGTTAAGACAGTCAACCTCGACGAGTATGCAGGTCTTTCGGGCGACAACGACCAGAGCTACCGTTACTTTATGAACCACAACCTGTTTGACCATATCAACATCGACAAGGCAAACACCAACGTTCCAAACGGAACCGCAGCAGACCTTCAGGCAGAGTGCGAGCGCTATGAGCAGGTTGTTGCCGGCATGGGCGGCGTGGACATCCAGCTGCTGGGCATCGGCAACAACGGACACATCGCATTTAACGAGCCATGCGAAGAGTTCCCGGAAAAGACCCATGTGGTTGATCTGACCCAGAACACCATCGAAGCCAACGCAAGATTCTTCTCCTCGATGGACGAGGTTCCGAAAAAGGCGCTGACCATGGGCATCGGCACCATCATGAAGGCAAAGAAGATCGTGCTGCTGGCAAACGGTCCAAAGAAAGCACAGACCATCTATGACACCGTCTATGGTCCAATCACTCCAAAGGTACCGGCAAGCATCCTGCGTCTGCATCCGGATGTCACCATCTTTGTCGATGAAGAAGCGGGCGCACTGCTCAAAAAGTAATGTCCAGTCCTTTTCCTTATTCCGATACCAACAAGCGGTATCATACCTTTACCTATGACCTCAAGCAGCGGTTTGGCTGCAAGGTCGCCAAAATCTCGCTGGACGCAGGGTTTACCTGTCCGAATATCGACGGTACCCGCGGTTTCGGCGGCTGCACCTACTGCTCCGCAAAGGGAAGCGGCGATTTTGCCGGCGACAAAAACCTTCCGCTGCGCCAGCAGTTTGACCAGGTGCGCGCCATGATGGGCAAAAAGTGGGCGGGTACCAAGTACATTCCCTACTTTCAGGCACACACCAACACCTATGCACCGCTGCCGGTGCTGCGGGAAAAGTTTGAGGAAGCCCTCAGCTTCCCTGATGTGGTGGGACTGGCGATTGCCACCCGAGCCGACTGTCTGGACGACGATGTCGTCGACTACCTTGGACAGTTAAACCGGCGCACCTCGCTGGAAGTGGAGCTGGGACTGCAGTCGGTGCATGATGTCACCGGCGAGCGCATCAACCGCTGCCATACCTACGCCGAGTTTTTGCAGGGCTACCAGAAGCTGGTGGACCGCGATATTCCGGTGTGCGTCCATATCATCGACGGACTGCCTGGGGAGGATCGCGAGATGATGATGCAGACAGCGCGGGAGCTTGCCCGTTTAAAACTGCACAGCATCAAGATTCACCTTCTGCATGTGCTCAAAGGCACGGTGATGGCGCAGCAGCTTGCGGCAGGGGAGTTTTCGCTGCTCTCGCGGGAGGAGTATGTCCAGATCGTCTGCGACCAGCTGGAGGTGCTGCCTCCTGAGCTGGTGATCCAGCGTCTGACCGGCGACGGCGAGCGCGAATCGCTGGTGGGACCCGAGTGGAGCTTAAAAAAGCTCTGTGTGCTCAACGAGATCGACAAGGAGCTGGTCCGCAGGGACAGCTGGCAGGGGAAAAAGTATCTTCCGTAATTAGAACCGACGCTTCGATAAGAGGCGTCGGTTTTTTTGTGCTGTATTTTTTTGCATTCTTTTGAAAATGCACTGGTTTCTGTTAAGATTTGTGTTATAATTGAGTCTGAAAAACTTTTCGCAACATCGACGCTACAATGTCAGTTCGGAGGGACGATATGGAAAAAACAGAGTATCAGCAGCGCTTTGAGGAGCTGTTTTGTACCTACATCAAGCGCGAGGGTGCCCAGCAGCTGCTGGAGTGGCTGAAAAAGACCGATTTTTTCACTGCACCTGCCAGCACCAAGTATCACTGTGCCTGCGAGCAGGGACTGGTGATGCACAGTCTGAGCGTCTTTGACACGATGGTCGGCAGCTATTTTGAGGAAGGCGACAGCATGGAGAGCTTTGCCATCTGCGGACTGCTGCACGACGTGTGCAAGGCGCAGTTTTACAAGGTCAGCTCCCGCAACGTCAAAAACCCTGAGACCGGCCGCTGGGAGCCGCAGCCTTACTATGCCATCGACGACCAGTTTCCCTATGGCCATGGGGAGAAGTCGGTCTTTCTGATCGAGCGTTTTCTGCGGCTCAAACCCTCGGAGGCGGTGGCCATCCGCTGGCACATGGGCGGTTTTGATGAAGCAGCGCGCGGCGGCAGCTACGCGATCAGCCATGCCTATGAGCGCTATCCGCTGGCGGTCAAGCTGCATCTGGCAGATTTGCAGTCGACCTATCTGAAGGAAAAGGGAACCTCGGTTGTCCGCTGAGGAGTGCTGAGTTGATTGCGGCATTGCCGCAAGTCTGGGACAGGGAAGGGTAGAAACTATGGAAAACTTGGAATTATCACAGATGATTATTTTGTTTGCGTGCATCTTTTTGGGTGGACTGGTCGATTCCATCGCAGGCGGCGGCGGTCTGATCACTCTGCCGGCCTACTATGCGGTGGGTCTGCCGCCGCACATGGCGCTGGGCACCAACAAGTTTGCATCGAGCATCGGCACCTTTACAGCGACGCTGCGCTTTATCAAAAACAAGCAGGTCAACTTTAAGGTAGGCGCTGTGGCGGCGGTAGCGGCGCTGATCGGTTCGCCGATCGGCGCAAAGCTGGCAATGGCAATCGACGAAAAGTATCTGCGCTATGTGCTGCTGATCGCAGTGCCGGTCATTGCAGTGATGATTCTGCGCAAAAAGGACTTTGGTGAGGAGACCGAACACGAGCCGCCGCTGGCTCGCTCGATTCTGCTGTCGATTGCCATTGGCTTTGGTCTGGGCATGTACGACGGCTTCTTTGGCCCTGGCATGGGCACCTTTTTGACGCTGCTGTTTAACTCGGTGCTGGGTCTTAGCATCCTGCGCTCCTGCGGCACCACCAAGGTGGTCAACCTCTCCTCCAATGTGGCGGCGCTGGTCACCTATGCGCTCAGCGGCAATGTGCTGTTTGGCATCGGCATCCGCTGCACCATCTTTGCCATTCTGGGCAACTGGGTCGGTTCGGGACTGGCACTGAAAAAAGGCGCCAAGATCGTCCGCCCGATTATGATCGTCGCAATGATACTGCTGCTGTTTAAAGTCGCAACCGAGATGTTTTAACGACTGGAAAGGAGGCCGCTATGCCGGCATTTGTTACCCACGAACTGTTTGGAACCCATGTCTTTTCGTCGCTGGATAAGCCCATCCAGGAGCTGCTGGAGCAAAATCCTGCTCCCTATTTCTGGGGACTGCAGGGACCGGATCTGATGTTTTTCCGCGACGCCATTCTGCGCAGAAGCATTCTGCCTCGGTATGCCAGCATCCTGCATCGGGCAAAGACGGATGAGCTGTTCACCGCACTCAGCTGCTATCTGACCATGCACAAGGGACGTCCGGCCTACGGAACGCTGGCGGCGTATGTGCTGGGATTTGTCGGCCATTACTGCCTGGACTGCGAGGCACATCCTTACATCTATTTTAAGCAGATGCAGAAGGAGCGCGCACTTGGCGAAGAGATGGCGATAGGCGTACACAGCCGCATCGAAAGCGACATCGACACCGCGTTTTATGAGCTGAAAAAAGGCAGAAACATCCGCGAATACCGTCCGGCAAAACGGTTGTATGGCACCGAGGAGGAGCATGAGCTGATCGCACGGATGTATGTCATGCTGCTGTGGGAGGTATATGGCCTGCGGGTGCGGGATACCGAGATCAAAAAGTGTTTTCGAGATGCTTCGATGATGATTCAGCTGTCGCTGGACCGCAAGGGCGCCCTTCTGCCGCTGGTGGGAGCTGCAGAGATGATGATGGGCAAGCCGAGCATGTACACCCAGCACTTCCGCCGCAAGGAGGTCAAGGAGGACATTTTGAATCTCGAGCATGAGCCATGGTTCTGCCTCCAGACACCGGACAAGGTGGACACCCGCAGCTTTCCACAGATTTTCTACTATGCGGGCTACAAGGCGGTGGACATGATGGAGAGCATCTACCATTGCAGCCAGCACGGCATTGTGTATGATCCAAAGAACCTCAAGTCATTTGACTACGGTTCTCCGGATGATGCGGGAAATGAATAGGACAAAACGGGGCGTATGCCCCGAAAGAAGGTTTGGAAAAAGATTTGGGGCAGGCAGGTCCTGTTCACAGCCAGCTGCTGGCTGAACAAAGAAAGGTCTTGAAATTATGCAGATTAACTGGACAGAAGAACGAAACTTAACCATGCTGACCGACTACTATGAATTTACCATGTCCAACGGTTATTTCCTCAACGGGATGAAGGACAAGATTGCGGTGTTCGATATGTTCTTCCGCAAGATTCCGGACGGCGGCGGTTTTGCTGTTTTTGCAGGACTGGAACAGCTGGTACATTATTTGCAGAACCTGCGTTTCACCGAGCAGGACATCGAGTACTTCCGCTCGAAGAAGATCTTCGACGAGCAGTTTTTGGACTACCTTGCAAACTTCCACTTCGAGTGCGACGTCTGGGCGATGGAGGAAGGCACTCCGATGTTCCCGAATGAACCGATCGTCACCATCAAGGGTCCGGTCATTCAGGCACAGCTGGTCGAGACCATGGTACTGCTGACCATCAACCATCAGTCGCTGGTTGCCACCAAGGCAAACCGTATGGTTCGTGCCGCCGGCGATAAACTGATTATGGAGTTTGGTTCTCGCCGTGCACAGGGCTACGACGCGGCGATTCTGGGCGCAAGAGCTACCTATATCGGCGGCTGCGGCGCCACTGCCTGTGCCATTACCGACCGTGACTACGGCGTTCCTGCGGTAGGCACCATGGCACACAGCTGGGTACAGATGTTCGACACCGAGTATGAGGCATTCCGTTCCTACGCTGAAATCTATCCGGACGACTGCATGCTGCTCATCGACACCTACAACGTGCTCAAATCGGGTATTCCAAACGCCATCAAGGTGTTTAACGAGGTCATCCTGCCCAAAGGCTTCCGTCCAAAGGGTGTGCGCATCGACAGCGGCGACATCGCCTACCTGTCCAAGAAGGCAAGAAAGATGCTGGATGCTGCCGGATTTTCGGATGTCAAGATTGTGGCGTCCAACTCGCTGGATGAGTACCTCATCCGCGATCTGCAGATTCAGGGTGCAAAGATCGACAGCTTCGGCATCGGTGAGCGCCTGATTACCAGCAAGTCCGATCCGGTCTTTGGCGGTGTATACAAGCTGGTAGCGGTCGAGAAGGACGGCGAATTTATTCCAAAGATCAAGATCAGCGAGAGTTTGGAGAAGATCACCAATCCGCATTTTAAGAAGCTGTACCGCTTCTTTGACGAGAACGGTATGGCAGTCGCCGACTATGTCTGTGTCCACGATGAGGAGCTGGATACTAAGAATCCAATCACCATCACCATCTTTGATCCGCTGGCAACCTGGAAGAAGTGCACGCTGGAAAACGTGTATGCAAAGGAGATGCTCAAGCCGATCTTTGAAAAGGGCAAGCTGGTCTACGAGCTGCCAAAGATTCAGGACATTCGTGCGCATTGTTTGCAGCAGGTGGACACCCTGTGGGACGAGGTCAAGCGCTTCGAGAACCCGCACAACTATTATGTCGACCTGTCGGACAAGCTCTGGAACATCAAGCAAGAGCTGCTGGCAAACCTGCAGAAGTAAGCGCAGCGCTGATAACCCCCCTCATCCCCGACGGCAGAATTCTGCCATCGGGGATGAGGGGGTTCTATTGCACCAAAGAAGGGAAGGGAAGGAAACAAAGGTTCCTTCTCCGAACATTCTTCTAAACTTTTTGCGGGCTTACGCAGCCCGCACCGCGATTGGCAACAGGGTGCCTTCATCGAACGTACTCTCTACCGATAAAGAGGGGTTTCAAAAGGGGTCATGCTTGACCCCTTTCGTGAAGTTTTTCAAACTTCCAGAG
>NZ_CALXIN010000051.1 GCF_944388365.1 uncultured Negativibacillus sp.
CCTTTCTGGACGACAACCGCATTGTCATCGGCAACAATGCGCTGATTGCACCCAACGTACAGATCTATACCGCCTTTCACCCGACCAATGCTGCCGACCGGTTCGGCGCTCCCAGAGAGGATGGCTCCTTTGCCTTCTGCCGTACCCAGACGGCACCGGTCATCATCGGAAACAATGTCTGGATCGGCGGCGGCGCCATTCTGCTGCCTGGTGTCACCATCGGCGACAATGTTGTCATCGGTGCAGGCAGCGTCGTCACCCACGATATTCCCGCAAACAAGGTTGCCTTTGGCAATCCCTGCCGTGTCGTTCGGGATAACCTTTAAATTTCAAGAGAAGACGCAAAGAAGGAGAACAGCTTGTCGGCTGTTCTCCTTCTTTTATGCTTTGAGAGCTTTGTTATTCCTCGTTTACGTTTGCAAACTGGCTGCGGTACAGTTCTGCGTAGAATCCGCCCTTTGCCAGCAGTTCCTGATGGTTTCCGGTTTCGACGATGTCGCCGTCCTTCATAACCAGGATGATATCGGCATCGCGGATGGTGGACAGACGGTGCGCAATGATAAAGCTGGTGCGGCCTTCGGTCAGTTTATCCATCGCCCGCTGAATCAGAATCTCGGTTCGGGTATCGACGCTGGAGGTTGCCTCATCCAGAATCAGAATCTTCGGATTAGAGATGATGGTTCTTGCGATGGTCAACAGCTGTTTCTGACCCTGGCTGACGTTGCTGGCTTCCTCGTTGAGGATGGTGTCGTAGCCATGCGGCAGAGTGCGGACAAAGTGATCGACCTGCGCCGCCTTGGCTGCCGCTACAACTTCCTCATCGGTTGCATCCAGACGGCCGAAACGGATATTTTCACGGATGGTGTCGTTATAAAGCCAGGTATCCTGCAATACCATACCGAAGCTGTCGCGCAGGTTCTTGCGGGTAAACTGCTTGACGTCGTAGCCGTTGAGCAGGATTGCTCCCTGGCTGACGTCGTAGAAGCGCATCAGCAGCTTGACCATGGTGGTCTTGCCGGCACCGGTCGGGCCTACGATTGCCACCTTGGTTCCTGGCTGAATGATCGCAGAAAAATCGTTGATGATGGTCTTTTCCGGCACATATCCAAAGTGAACATGTGCAAAGTAGACCGATCCGTCGATGACCTCTGCCGGCAGCGAGTTTTTAGGGTCTGCCGGTTCCTCCTGTTCCTCCAAGAATGCAAACACACGCTCCGCTGCTGCGGCAGTCTGCTGAAGGACGTTGGAGATGTTGGCAATCTGGGTGATCGGCTGGGTGAACTGACGTACATACTGGGTAAATGCCTGAATATCACCGACGGTAATCGTACCATTCAGGCTCAAAAATCCGCCCAGTACACAGATGCCCACATAGCCCAGGTTGCTGACAAAGTTCATCAGAGGCATCATCATGCCGGAGAAAAACTGGCTCTTCCATGCGGCATGATACAGGTTTTCGTTGAGTGTTTTGAAGGTGTCGATGCTTTCCTGCTGGCCGTTGAATGCGGTAACAACGACGTGTCCGCCGTACATTTCTTCGACGTGACCGTTGACGTGGCCCAGATATTCCTGCTGCTTGCGGAAGAACGGCTGGCTGTTTTTAACAACGATGCTGACAATGATGACACTCAGCGGCAGGATGCACAGAGCCACCAGCGTCATCGCCGGACTGATGGACAGCATCATGCACAGTACACCGATCATCATGGTGATATTGGTGACGATCTGCGACAGGCTCTGGTTGAGTGTCTGGGTGATGGTATCGACATCGTTGGTAATGCGGCTCAAAACCTCGCCGTTTGGCACGCGGTCAAAATAGGCCAGCGGCATCCGGTCGATCTTTTCGCTGATGTCCTTGCGCATCGAATAGCTCAGCTTGGTCGCTACGCCCGACATGATCCAGCCCTGTACATAGGAAAGCAGCGCGCTGATGATATACAGACACAGCAAAAACAGCAGAATCTGTGCAATCGCATCAAAATCAATGCTGCCGGTACCGGTCAGCATTGCGATCAAGCCTTCGAACAGCTTGGTGGTCGCCTGTCCCAGTACCTTTGGTCCAAAGATGGAGAATACCGTGCTGGCTGCTGCACATACCAGCACCAGGATAATACTTGGAAGGAATTTTTTCAGATAGGTGAGCAGCTTACCCATCGTTCCTTTGAAGTCCTTGGCTTTTTCGCCAGGCATCATTCCATGAGGTCCACGACCTCCTACTCTTGGTCCTGCCATTATGCCAATTCCTCCTTTGAAAGCTGACTTTCTGCAATCTCACGGTAGGTGCTGCAGTTTTTCAGCAGATCCTGATGTTTGCCAATGCCTACAATTCTGCCTTCATCCAGCACAACGATCTGTTCTGCCTGCATGATGGTGGAAATACGCTGCGCCACGATAAAGACGGTGGAATTCTCGGTGTAGGTTTTCAGTGCTTTTCTCAGCTTAGCGTCGGTCTTAAAGTCGAGTGCCGAGAAGGTATCGTCAAAGATATAGATTGGCGCCTTCTTAACCAATGCTCTTGCAATGGACAGTCGCTGACGCTGACCGCCCGAAACGTTGGTACCACCCTGGCTGATCTCGGTGTCAAAGCCTTTTTCCAGCTCGCTGATAAACTCGGTGGCCTGCGCTACCTCCGCGCTCTTTTCCAACTCCTCCATCGGCGCATTTTCGTCGCCATAGCGCAGGTTGGAGGCGATAGTGCCGCTGAACAGCAGACCCTTCTGCGGAACATAGCCGATGTTGTCGCGCAGTTCCTGCTGATTCAGTTCCCGCACATCAATTCCGTCGATGGTGATGCTTCCCTTGGTCGCATCATAAAAACGCGGAATCAGGTTAATCAACGTGGACTTGCCGGAACCGGTCGAACCGATAAAGGCTGTTGTTTCACCTGGACGCGCAGTAAAGCTGATATTTTCCAGAACATCGGCATCTGCACCGTCATAGCGGAACGAAACGTTTTTAAACTCAACCAGTCCTTTGACCTTGCCGTCAAAGTGACGCGGCTGTGACGGATCATCTACTTTGTTCTTGGTCTCGAGAATCTCACTGATACGGTCAGCGGATACAGAAGCTCTCGGCACCATGATAAACATCATACTGATAAACAGGAAGCTCATG
Organism: uncultured Negativibacillus sp.; assembly: GCF_944388365.1. GTDB lineage: Bacteria > Bacillota > Clostridia > Oscillospirales > Ruminococcaceae > Negativibacillus. The sequence goes on from NZ_CALXIN010000051.1 coordinate 3,115, forward strand.
ATAACGTGCATTGCATACTGGATAAACGCCATCATGTCGCCGACCTGAAGGTTGCTCTCGGCAATCTGCTTGCCGCCAAACCAAACGATCAGCAGCGAGATACCGTTCATGACAAACATCATGGCAGGCATCATCGTTGCCATTGCACGGTTGACAAACAGAGTGTTGCTGGTCAAATCCTTGTTGGCTTTGTCAAAACGCTGCTGCATAAAGCTCTGGTTTGCAAAGGCGCGCACAACCATGATGCCGGAGAGTTCCTCACGGCTGACCAGGTTGAGCTTATCAATCAGGCTCTGCATCTTCTTAAATCTTGGCAGCGCAACACTGAACAGGGTAACAATCAGGCCCAGCATAACAATCAGTGCCAGTGCCAGCACCCATGCCAGGCTGACACAGGTGGACAGACCCATGATGATACCGCCGATACCCATGATCGGTGCAAAGCACATCATGCGCAGACCCATGCTCAAAAAGTTCTGAATCTGGGTAATATCGTTGGTCGAACGGGTAATCAAGCTGGCGGTGGAGAACTGGTCCATCTCGCTGTTATTAAAATAGGTAACTTTGGTGAAAACATCGCGGCGAAGATCGCGGCCGACGCCAGCGCCCATTCTTGCCAGACAGAAGCCTGCGCCGATGGCACAGCAGGTCAGCAGAACGGTCAGACCCAGCATCTTCAGTCCGTCTTTGATGATGTAGTTTGTCTGGATCGCATCGGTGTCCGCACCCAGCTTCTGATAAAAGCTCTTGACCATCACCGGACCGGTCTGGGAAATCATGCTTTCCGGTGTGACTGCTGCTTCGTCGATCGCATCCTGAATCATCTGCATTCCTTCCGGCTGCATCATCAAGGTCGACAGATTGGAGAGAACCTCCTGCATATCTCCGCTGCCTTCCTGCTGGGCATTGACTTCCTCCACCAGGCTGACCAGCGCATAAGAAGCGCGGGAAAACGCACCGTTAATTCCTTCGGCTGGATGCTCGATCAGAGCATAGTCCCCTGCCTTGAGGTTTGGATAGGTCTTTTGAAGCTCGGTCAGCTGCTCACCCTCTTCCAGCTGGATATAGGTTCCATTGACGGCCTGACGGTCCTCCTCGGACATAAACATCTGCATCATCGCCATGCTCTGCTGGTCGATTGCCTCCGGTGCAGACTGGGTAATGCCGCCCTGCTGCAAACCGACGTTGACAATATCGCTCATGTAGTTTGGCAGCGTCAGTTCCAGCATTGCCTGCCCGAACAAAAAGGCAATCGCTCCCAGCAACAGTGCGATATATGGCTTTAAATATCGCTTGAGTTTCAGCATTGTTTTGATTCCTCCTGCTTTCTTTGTTTTATGCCGACAAGTCTTCCCATCTCGTCGGCTCCCCATCCTTCCACGGGGAATTTGTCAGTGGCCAGGTTCTGTTTTGGCTGCTAACTTTCAGACTTATCTGCCGATTGTTCCATGATGCCTGCCAGTTTTTCCAGCACCCGAAACATCGTCTGGGTGTCCTCCTGGCCCATCTGTTCCATAATGGATTCTAGCTTCTGCGCCATCAGATGACAAGAATTTTGCAGCAGCTTTTCTCCTGCATCGGTCAAACAGATCCAGGTGGTCCGCTTGTCCTTGAGGTCGGGTGAACGCTGTACATAGCCCATCGACTCCAGCTTGCTGATGCGCTGGCTGACTGCCGGCATGCTCTGTCCCAACTTGGAGGAAAGTTCCGACAGGGTCATCGGTTCACACGGCTTCTGCTCCTCCCCTTGGTGATGTTCTGCCACGCCATGTCGCAGCATCATCAGGGTGTTAAACTGAGATTTGCTCATCTCCTGCATCGGCGTAATCTCCATCCACGCCCTGCGCATCCGATCCATCACCCGAAACATCTGCATGGAACGGCTTAGTTCGTTGTTCATTATTTCCTCCTTTTCTGCAATTATTTAATTAAAATAATTATTGTGGTTAACTATTTTCTTTGTCCATTGTAAGCCCTATCAAAGCTCTTGTCAACATGTATGAAAAGAGTTCATATTTTTTTAACAAGAGGCAAAAACATCCGAAACGCAAGAACAAAACGTCTAAAAAACATGGCACAAATTCAACACTTTTCCTGATTTCCGGCAAAGGAGTCTGTCTGCGATAAAATCAGCCGCACAAAATGCCGCTCACCCACCGGATACTCCTTTACTGAAAGCAGCTGGTATCCTGCATCCAGGTAATCCTGCCGGTCGATCAGATCCCGTGGCTGTATGGAAGGATTGTCCGGCGAACATTCTGCAAAACCATTGATCCACAAAATTCCATCCTGCTCCAGATGTTCCTTCAGCCGTTCCGCCGTTTTGGATAACAGCCGATAATGGTTGCACAAAATCACGTCGTACCTTCCCAGCTGCTCCAAACCTTCGGGAGAGGAGAGATCCATCTGTTTTGTGGAGATATGCAATCTCTCCTGTGCTGCAAAGCCTTTCAGACGTTCCAAACCGGACGAACTGAAATCCACCGCCGTGACCTGAAAACCCTGTCCGGCAAGGTACAGTGCATTCCTTCCGTCTCCACAGGCAAGATCCAGCACCGTGTGTTTGCCTGCAAACAGAGAAAGTTCCTCGGTCAAAAGCTGTTCGGGCGGCAGCTGCCCTGTTCTCAGGCAAAATTTTTGATCCCAGTATTGTTGATTTCCCATATACTCCATCGAAACTTCCTCCATTTTTCCTTTATATACCTTTTTATTCTACCATCATATCCCCTTTATGCTTTATTTATCAATAGAATTTATAAAAATCTTCTTGCCTTTTTATAAATTCTATTGTATAATATAAAAGCATGATTTAATAATACCGCTCATTCGTGTGGCAGGGCTGTACCTTCAGGTCAAACGTGTTTTTTATCATGCGGAGATGTTGGTCCTGTGCGACAGGGCTCCATGAACCATGTCAGGCGGGGAACCGAGCAGCATTAAGTGGCAGTTTCTGTGCGCCGCAGGTAACCTGCATTTCCGCATGATAAAGGATATGTTTTTCAGATTTGGTGCACCCTGCCTTTTTTGTCAGGCAGGTTCGGAAGGAAGGATGGAATGTATCAGGCTTTATACAGAAAATACCGTCCCCAAAATTTCGATGACGTCGTCGGACAGGAACACATCACCGAAACATTAAAGCAGGAAATTGCCAGCGGCAGGGTCGGACATGCGTATCTGTTCACCGGTTCCCGCGGCACCGGCAAAACCACCTGCTCCAAAATTATCGCCAAGGCGGTCAACTGCCCCAATCAGCACGACGGCAATCCCTGCGGCGTCTGCGACGTCTGCAAAGGAATTGACGACGGTTCGGTGCTGGATGTCACCGAAATCGACGCTGCCAGCAACAACGGTGTAGACAACATCCGTCAGCTACGCGAGGAAGCAAACTTCACTCCGGCGGTCGCCAAATACAGGGTGTACATCATCGACGAGACTCACATGCTCAGCGTCGGCGCCTTCAATGCGCTGCTCAAGATCATGGAGGAACCGCCGGAACATGTCATTTTTATTCTGGCAACCACCGAGGTACACAAAATTCCCGCAACCATTCTCTCCCGCTGTCAGCGGTTTGACTTTCGGCGCATCAGTCCGCAGGTCATCGCTGAGCGGGTCAAATATGTCTGCTCGCAGGAGCAGATCGAAATTGACGAGGACGCTGCCCAGCTGATCGCCCGTCTGGCGGAAGGCGGCATGCGCGATGCACTGTCGCTGCTGGACGTCTGCCGCAGCAATGCTCGCGGCGGTGATGACGAACCCGAACACATCACCCTTTCCCACGTTCGGACAAGCGCCGGTCTTGCCGTTTCCGATTCTCTCTTTACCATCGCCGACGCTGTATTAAAACAGGATATTCCGGCGATATTAAAGGAAATCGACGCCATGTATGCAAACTCGATCGACTTTGAAAAGATGTGCGTTCAGCTGATCTCCCACTATCGTGGACTGATGATGGCAAAGGCACTCAAATCGCCTGCGGACTTTGTCCCAGGACTGGCGCAGGACACCGAAGCTCTGACCGAACAGGCGTCCCGCTACTCGATGGCACAGATTTTGTACTCGCTCACCGTGCTGCAGGACACGTTGTCACGGATGAATAAGACCTCCCAGACCAGAACCGAGCTGGAGATGGCAGTCATCAAGCTGACCAATCCCTCGCTGGATCGTTCGGTCGATGCGATTCTGGCGCGGCTGTCCCGCCTGGAAAATCAGCTAAAAAACGGCGTGATTCCTGTTGCGGCAGCTCCGGCAAAGCAAAAGGAAGCTGTACAGACGGTTTCTGCTCCCAAAGTGGCAGCCGAATCGCCGGCAGCAGCTGCACCAGTGGAAACAGCACCTCCTTCCAAAAAAGAGGTGGAAGCTTTTCCAGAATGGCCCAAGGTATTGCAGGCACTTTTGCACTCCAACACTGCTCTGCACGGTGCCCTGGTCAACACAGCTGCCTACCGTTATCGGGACATTGTGCTGATCGACTGCGACGATCCGTTTTTCCTGGAGATGATCCGCACCAACGAATACGCCAAAAAGTCGATTCATCAGGCGCTGATCGACGGCTCCGGACGCGACTGGCGCATCGGTCCTTTTAAAAAGGATCAATACCAAACCGCCAAAAAAGACGATCCCATGGAGGATATTCTGAATAAGGCACAGGATCTGGGCGTCGACATTTCGATTGAAAACTAATTCTTTGTCAAAAACAGCGGTGCTGTTTCTGAAGATAAATCTGATTTTTAGTTATCCATTTCGGATACACCAAAAGCATAGGAGGAACCAAAAATGAAAGCAAGACTTCCAAAAGGTATGGGCGGCGGTCCGCAGAACATGCAGTCCATGATCAAACAGGCACAGAAGATGCAGGAAGAGATGGAAAAAACCCAGGAAGAACTCAATGAAAAAGAGTACACCACCTCTGCCGGCGGCGGTATGGTAGAATGCACCATCAACGGCAAAAAGGAGATCGTTTCTCTGACCATCAAACCGGAAGCTGTTGACCCTGAGGACGTTGAGATTCTGCAGGATATGATCATCGGCGCTGTCAACGAAGCAATCCGCAAGGTAGAGGAAGTTCATTCCTCCGAGATGGAAAAGATCACCAACGGTCTTTCCCTGCCAGGCCTGTTTTAATCAATGAAGTATGATGTAATGCCGCTGACCCGCCTGATCGAACAGTTTGCCCGCCTTCCTGGCATTGGCAGAAAGACGGCCCAGCGGCTTGCCTTTTATGTACTCAATCTGCCGCAGGACAAGGCAAAGGAATTTGCCGACACCATCCTGGAGGCGCACGAAAAGATCCATCCCTGTTCGGTCTGCCAGAACCTGACCGATCAGGAAACCTGCCAGATCTGTTCCGATCCTGCCCGTGACCACAGCATCATCTGTGTGGTGGAGGGACCGCGTGACGTCATGGCGATTGAAAAGACCCGCGAATATCAGGGACTTTACCATGTGCTGCATGGACTGATCTCTCCGATGAACCAGAAGGGACCGGATGATCTGACCATCCGCCAACTGCTGCTGCGTATCCAGCAGGGCGGCGTGCAGGAGGTCATCATGGCCACCAACCCTACTGTCGAAGGGGAAACCACTGCGATGTATATTGCCCGCCTGTTAAAACCGCTGGGTGTCAAGGTGACCCGCCTTGCCTCCGGTATCCCGATGGGCGGCAATCTGGAATATGCCGATGAGGTTACCCTCTATCGTGCATTGGAAGGACGGCAGGAACTGTAAACTACAAAAAATAGCAAAGAGCGTTATCCAATTTACATTGGATAACGCTCTTTTTGTATTTATTCTTTTGTATTCGAGGAATGATTATGCATTCCATTTTTCCGATTTTCGCCCTAAATTATGGGTTTTTTATACATAATTTACAGAATAAAAATTAAAAGTTAGGTTTGTTTATGCAGTTTTACACTTTACATTTCCGAAATAAAATGTATAATAATAACATAAATTTTAATAAAAATTCACTCACCTTTGAGGAGGTCATATTGATGAAAAACTTTAAGAAACTGATGAGCACACTGTTAGGCGCTACCCTGTTGATTGGCATGTTGGGAGGATGCGGCTCCTCTCAGAGCCGTTTGGATCAGATCAAGGAAGCCGGCGTTCTGACCATGGCAACCAGCCCAGACTTTGCTCCAATGGAATTTGAAGATATCAGCAGCGGCGAAACCAAATACGTTGGTTCGGACATCGAACTTGGTAAATACATCGCTGAACAGCTGGGCGTAGAACTGGAAATCCAGGCAATGGACTTCAGCGCTGTACAGGCAGCTGTTACTTCCGGTCAGGCAGACATTGCTATCTCCGGTTTTGCAAAGACAGAGGAACGTGCTGAGAGCATGGAGCTTTCCGATTTCTATGGTATGGAAGAAAGCGATGGCAAAGGACAGGGCCTGCTGGTTCTTGCAGATCAGGTAGACAATTACACCTCTGCGGAAGATTTTTCCGGTAAACTGATCGGTGCGCAGAACGGTTCCCTGCAGTACAACCTGGTAACCTCTCAGCTGCCGGATGCTGAGGTAGAACTGATTTCCAGCCTCAACGACGGCCTGCTGATGCTTCAGACTGGCAAGATCGACGCACTGGCAGTCTCCGGTGACAACGGCGAAATGTTTGAGCAGAATTACGACTCGGTATCCATGAGCAGTTTTTACTTCGATTATCAGAGTGAAGGCAACGTTGTCGCTGCTAAAAAAGGCGAAACCGAACTGATGGAAGCAATCAACGAAATCATTGCAGATGTCAACGAGCAGGGTCTGTACCTCCAGTGGAAAGAGGAAGCAACCGAGCTTGCAAAATCTCTCGGCATCGAAGTCGATGAATAATCATTGACAAGTCGTCATTTAGGAGGAATTTTCTTTGGATATTATCAATAATATCGTGCGGATACTCGGCAAATACTGGAACCTGTTTTTAATTGGTACCGGAAATACTCTGCTGCTCAGTGCGATCACCGTTGCATTCGGTGTTCTGATCGGTTCGTTGCTTGCAGTCATGAGAATCAGCAAGCTCAAGGTAGGTAACTGCCGTCCGCTTAATCTGCTGGCTACCATCTATGTAGAGCTTATCCGCGGCACACCATTGCTGCTTCAGTTATACTTCTTCTATTTCCTGTTGCCAATGCTGATCCCAGCTTTGTCGATCAACAAAAACTTTTCCATCATTCTGGCATTGTGCTTAAACTCCGGCGCCTACGTCGCTGAGATTATCCGTGCCGGTATCAGCGCCGTCGATAAAGGACAGACCGAAGCAGCTCGCTCTCTGGGTCTGAACGGACGCCAAACCATGATGAAAGTTATCTTCCCACAGGCAATCAAAAATATTCTTCCTGCATTGTGCAACGAGTTTGTCTCTGTTATCAAGGAAACTTCGCTGGCTTCCACCTTCTTTGTCGGCGATCTGATGACACAGTACAAAACAATCAACGGTGCAACCTATCTGTCTATCGAACCACTGATTGTTGTAGGTATCATCTACTTTGTACTGACCTTTAGCCTCTCGAAGGTAATCGCCGTTCTGGAAAGGAGATTGAAGACAAGTGACTAATTCCAATCATCTGATTGAGGTAACCGATTTACATAAAAGCTTTGGAGAACTGAAGGTTCTCAAAGGCGTCAGCGAACACATCTCCAAAGGAGAGGTTGTTTCGATCATTGGCCCTTCCGGCGGCGGCAAAAGTACCTTCCTGCGCTGCCTGAACCTGCTGGAGGTACCGGACAGCGGCAAAATCCTCTTTGAAGGAGAGGACATCACCGCCAAAGGCGTCAACATCGACCTCCATCGTCAGAAGATGGGCATGGTATTCCAGCACTTCAATGTGTTCCCGCACATGACCGTTGGCGAAAACGTCACCATGGCTCCGGTTCTGCTGGGCAAGAAAAAGCAGAATGAAGCGGTCGAAATGGCAAAAGCACTGCTCAACCGCGTCGGCCTTGGCGAGAAGTACGACGAATACCCACAGCGCCTTTCCGGTGGTCAAAAACAGCGTCTTGCCATCGTTCGTGCACTGGCAATGGAACCGGACGTTATGCTGTTCGACGAGCCAACCTCCGCACTGGACCCTGAGATGGTCGGCGAGGTACTCAACGTTATCAAATCCTTGGTAAAAGACGGCATGACCACCGTTATCGTCACCCATGAGATGGGCTTTGCAAGAGAGATTTCCGACCGCGTATTCTTCATGGACGGCGGCATCCTGGCTGAAAAAGGAACACCGGACGAGATCTTCTCCCATCCGCAGAACCCAAGAACCCAGGAATTTTTGAGCAAGGTTCTCTACTAATATCCAACATCAACGGGAGAAACATCACGGTGTTTCTCCCTTCTATTCAAGTTAAGACAAAGGAGTGTTTTCTGTGGTCGACAAACAAAAATATCTCGACGTGATTGATCAGAACGCATCGGTTTTCACCGATGTTTCGGATAAAATCTGGGAATATGCCGAGCTTTCCCTGATGGAATACAAATCCGCCAAGCTCTACTGTGAGGTCCTGGAAAAAGAAGGCTTTACCGTAGAGACACCGGTCGCCGGCATTGAAACTGCTTTTAAAGCGATCTATGGCAGCGGACATCCTGTCATCGGCATTCTGGCAGAGTACGACGCACTGACCGGACTCTCCCAGGAGGGCGGCGCTACCGAGCGCAAAGAGGTCGTTCCGAACGGCTGCGGACATGGCTGCGGTCACAACATGCTGGGCGCCGGTTCGATGGCAGCAGCATTTGCCGTCAAAAAATATCTGGAAGAAACCAAAACTCCTGGCACTGTCATCTTCTACGGCTGCCCAGGTGAGGAAGGCGGAGCCTCCAAAGCATTTATGGCCCGCGACAACATCTGGCCAGAGCTGGATGCAGCACTGACCTGGCATCCAGGCAGTGTCAACCAGGTTACCTCCGGCACCTGCAACACCTGCATTCAGGTGGAGTATAAGTTCACCGGCGTTGCATCTCATGCAGCAGGCGCACCAGAACTGGGACGTTCCGCACTGGATGCCGTCGAACTGATGAACGTCGGCGTTCAGTTCCTGCGTGAACACATGCCGGACAGCGCAAGAATCCATTATGCAATCACCGATGCAGGCGGCAACTCCCCGAACGTTGTTCAGCCGCATGCACAGGTGCTGTACATGGTACGTTCCCAGCTTGCTAAGGATGCTCTGGCACTGGAAAAACGGGTCGACAAAATCGCCGAGGGCGCTGCACTGATGACCGAAACTACCATGACCAAGCGCTTCATCGACGGCTGCTCCAACACCGTTCCAAACAAGGTTCTGGAGATGCTGCTCTGGAAAAACTTCAATGAGGTCGGCGTGCCAACCTATACCGAGGAAGAAAAGGAATATGCAAAGAAGATCGTCGCTTCCTACGAGATGACAAACGATGATCTGCCTGGCGACGCCTGCGACGAGAGCGAAGAAATTGCCGCCTGGGTCGATCAGGTCAGCAAACACGGCACCATCCCGCTCAACGACTTCCTGGTACCATACCACTTCAGCACCCGTCAGCGCATGGGTTCCACCGATGTCGGCGACGTCAGCTGGCAGGTTCCAACCGCACAGATCAACGTTGTTACCTTTGCTTCCAAATCCCCTGGCCACAGCTGGCAGAACGTTTCCACCGGAAAAACCTCGATCGGCCACAAGGGTCTGCTGACCGCTGGCAAGGTCATCGCTGCCACTGCCATCGAGCTGTTTGAGAACCCACAGTACATCCAGCAGGCAAAATCGGAGTTTGAAACCCGCACAGCGGGCGGATACTACTGCCCTGTTCCAAAGGATGCTGTTCCAACCATCGTCGGCGGACAGATGTAACTTCATTTTCTCACGAAAACTTACTCCCTTTTATACAAAAGAAGGTCTGGTTTTAGATAAAACCAGACCTTCTTTTGTGCTATGAATTTTCCATATTGGAAAATATCTTATTTATTTTCCTGTAAGTATTTTAAAATCTCCGCTGCATTGGTGTCCGGCTTTACCTTCGGCATCACCTTTTCGATCATTCCCTGCTCATCAATCAGGTAGGTCGAACGGACAACGCCCATGCTCACCTTGCCGTACAGCTTCTTCTCCTGCCATACGCCGTAAGCCTGAATCGCCTGCAGCTCAGGGTCGGACAGCAGCACAAACGGCAGACCGTGCTTCTGGGCAAATTTCTGATGGGAGACTACCGAGTCCTTGCTGATGCCGATGACGACGGCACCTGCCTGCTCCAGTTCTTCATTGGCTGCGGCAAAAGCGCAGGCCTGACGGGTGCATCCTGGGGTGTTATCCTTTGGATAGAAGTAGAGCACCACCTTTTTACCCAGAAAGTCGGACAGATGGACAAGATTTCCTTCCTTGTCCGGCAATGCAAAATCGGGTGCTTTTGTATTTGGTTCCAGCATATATATTCTCCTTTTTGTAAATTAAAATTGATACTTTCCTGTTTGTATTTTATTTTTCAGTTCCTCCACCTTTTGATGGATGCTCTGGATGGTCTGCAAAAAGGAGCTGTCCTCTTTGCCGCTGGGATCTTCCAGTCCCCAGTCCTCCCGATATTTACACGGAAGAAACGGACACTGTACATTGCATCCCATCGTCACCACAATATCAATGGG
>NZ_CALXIN010000052.1 GCF_944388365.1 uncultured Negativibacillus sp.
GCACTGCTTTGCAGATTCTGCAAAGCGGCGTTTGCGTTTGGCATCGGAAAAAACCTGCTGCATCCGGCGATCAAGCTCGTGCAGATCCGGCGCAGGGATGTCCGCAAGGGATGTGTCGGCATCAAAATCCTCTACTGTGCGCCGAGCATGTTCCAGTGCGGCATGCTTGAGCAAAAGGTCATCATATTCCTGATTTAACAGATTGAAATCGTCGTCAAAAGATGAATTCCGGTTACTTTCACTTTCCGGGGAAATCTTCATCTGTTTTCCCCCTCCTCCCTTAAAGCGTAAGCTTTTTTCAGCGCCTTCAAAGCGCGATGAACCACGACCCGCACACTGGCGGCTTTGATGCCCATCGCTGTGCCGATCTCCTCATCGGACAGGTTGTACAGATAGCGCATTGTCAGAACATCGCGGTATGATTCGTGCAGGGACTCCAGCATCTCATAGAGGTCTTCCTGCTCAAAGCGACGGATCAACGCTTCCTCAGGACCTTCGTCCGTGTCGGGCAAAACCTCCTCCAGTTCCCCTAATCCCAGCTGCGGATGACTTTTTTGCTGACGATAGAGGGTGTAGGAGAGGTTTCTCACCATAATGACGAAGTAGGCACGGGTTTGTTACAGTCCAGTGAACAAATCAGCGAGCTTTTTTCAATCGCCTTGGTAAAAACACTTTGCACAACATCGTCGGCAAGGTGTTCGTCATGAAGCAGTTTATAGGCGTATCGCCACAAAGGTACCTTGTATTCCTGATAAAGCTGTTCGATCCGCTCAAGTTCACACGTCTTTTTGGACGGCTTCAGCAGTCGGATCATGCACTCATTCCTTTCCGTTTCCAAATACATTCTACAATCTTAATAAATATTGTAGCGGATATTCTTAAACATTACAATGGACGAGATGTGAATTTATCAAAAATCTTTTTGCAGCAGTTGAAAGATGCTCAGGATGGGTAATTGCAAACAAAAATAATGTATGATATAATGACGGCGTATGACACGAAAAATGTAATATTTGTTGAAAGGGTGAAGATCTATGGGAATCATCAAAGCAGCGATCAGCTCGATTGGAGGCAGTTTTGCAGATCAGTGGCTGGAATACTACTGCGTCGGTGAGATGGGAAGCAAAACGGTCATGGCAGCCGGTGTCAAGGTGCGCGGCAGAGATAAACGCAATGCAAACACAAAAGGTTCCGCGGACTATATCAGCGATGGTTCGATCATCGAGGTCGGCGTCAACCAGTTTATGATTCTGACCGACGGCGGCAGAATTGTCGATTTTACCTCCGAGCCAGGCTACTACAAGGTGGACAACGGCAGCGCTCCGTCGCTGTTTAACGGTGGATTTTCCGAAGCGGTTCAGGAGAGCTTTGAGCGCTTTAAGTTCGGCGGCGTGCCATCCCGCTCGCAGAAGGTCTATTTCATCAACCTTCAGGAGATCAAGGACATCGCGTTTGGCACTCCAAATCCGATCAACTATTTTGATAACTTTTATAATGCAGAGCTGTATCTGCGCACCAACGGCTATTTTTCGATTAAGATTGTTGACCCGATCAAATTCTATGCGGAAGCAATCCCGCACAATCAGGACAATGTCAGCGTGGAGGACATCCAAAAGCTGTACATTGCCGAGTTTTTGACCGCCTTCCAGACCGCCGTCAACAAGATGTCGATCGATGGCATCCGCATTTCTCACGTCACCTCCAAGGCGATGGAGCTGGCGCAGTATATGAGCGACGTGCTGGATGAATCCTGGAACGAGAAGCGCGGCATGAAGATCGAATCGGTCGGCATCAACTCGATCAGCTACGATGAAGCTTCCAAGAAGCTGATTGAGATGCGCAATCAGGGCGCGATGCTTTCCGATCCGACCATCCGCGAAGGTTATGTACAGGGTGCAGTTGCCCGCGGACTGGAAGCGGCAGGCTCCAACAAGTCGGGAGCTGCGGCAGGCTTTTTCAATATGAATATGGGAATGAACCAGGGCGGCAGCTTTATGGCGGCAGCAAGCGCTTCCAATCAGGCAGCGGCAGCAGCACAGCCTAAAGCAGCTCCTGCAAATGAGTGGACCTGCTCGTGCGGAGCAAAGAACACCGGAAAATTCTGCATGGAGTGCGGCAAGCCAAAGCCGGAAACGCAGGAATGGACCTGTTCGTGCGGAGCGAAGAATACCGGCAAGTTCTGCACAGAATGTGGAAAGCCAAAACCAGCTGCTGCATTCTGTCCAAATTGCGGCAAAAAGATTGAGAGTCCAAGCAAATTCTGTCCCGAATGCGGCACCAAGCTGTCCTAGAAAACGGCGGTTTGACAACCGAGCAAAGGGGGAGAGAAGATGGAAGTTTTATCCTATCAGTGTCCCAACTGCGGCGCACCGCTCGAATTTAACAGCGAAACCCAGCACTGGGACTGTAAATTTTGCCTGAGTTCCTTCGGAGAGGAGCAGCTGGAGGAATACAACAGACAGCATTCGCAGGAAGAGGAGCAGACACAGGAGGACAGCGGAGAAAAGAAGTGCTACTTCTGCCCGAATTGCGGCGCAGAGCTGGTCACCGACGATGTCACCGTCGCCACCTTCTGCACCTTCTGCGGAAATCCTTCGGTCCTTCCGAAGAAGATGGAGGGAGAATTTCATCCAAAGGCATTGATTCCGTTTAAGCTGGACAAAGAACAGGCAAAGCAGGCGCTGTACGACCTGTGCAAAAAGAAGCCTCTGCTGCCGAAGGATTTTACCTCGCACAGCCACATCGAAAAGGTGACGGGCATCTATGTGCCGTTCTGGCTGCACGACAGCTATGTCAATGCACAGATGAAGGCGATCGGCAAACGGATTCACGTCTGGAGAACAAAGGATGTCGAGTACACCAAGACGGATGTCTATGACATTGTCCGCGAGGCGGCAATGACCTATCGGAACATTCCGACCGATGCTTCCAAGCAGATGAACGACGACATGATGGATGCGCTGGAGCCGTTTTCCTATGACGACCTCAAGGATTTCAACATGGCGTTTCTGTCGGGCTATTTTGCACAGCGGTACGATGTAACCAGGGAAGAATGTGCAAACCGACTGAAGGAAAGAATCACCCAGAGTGCCACAGAAAAGCTGCGGGACAGCTGTTCCGGTTATACGACGGTGGATGTCTCCAGCATGGAGGCGGACATTATCAAATCCAGCAGCCGCTATGTCATGCTGCCAGTATGGCTGTTGTATACCAAGTACCACGGCAAAGATTATCTGTTTGGCATGAACGGCCAGACCGGCAAGATGGTCGGCAATCTGCCGCTGAGCGTCGGCAAGGCCGCTGCGCTGGCAGGAATCATCACTGCCGCTGTGACCATCCTGGGAACGATAGGAGGGCTGCTGATATGCTAAACAGCAAGTGGATGAAAAGGGCAGCGATGCTCTCGCTTTCGCTGGTGCTGCTGTTTGTCTGTGCAGTGACAGCCTTTGCGGCAGAGCCTTCCAAGCTGCCGCTGACCAACTACGGAGAGATCCGAATTGTCGACGATGCAGGGCTTCTCACCGGCAGTGAGAAGGACGAACTGACCGCCTATGGACGGCAGATTGCGCAGGAAACCGGCTTTATCGTCTTTGTAAAAACCACCTTTGACACCGACGGCAAGGAGGTTCGCCGCTATCTTGCCGACGAGTATGAGCAGCTTGGCTACAACGACAGCCTTCCGGCGATCATGCTGTGCATTGATATGGGAGGACGCAACCTTGCTGTGCTGACAACAGAGGCCTACACCGATTATTTTCCGGTTAAAAAGACCGATGCAATGGTCGATGATGTAGCGCCCTATCTGACAAACGGCGATTATGCCGGCGGTATCTGGTATTTCCTGGACGAGGCAGAGGAGACCATTGTCAATTACGGCGTCAAACCGGTGGGCACCATCGTGCTGGTTTCGTTTGTTTCAGGATTGGTGCTGGCGGCACTTGTGGTCGGCGGCATGATCTATCTGCATCCGCGCATCTCTTCGAGCAAGATTTCGGCAACTGCTTATCTGCAGGGAGGAAGAGTGCAGATGCACCGGCAGGAGGACCGCTTTGCTCACACCTTTACCACCAGCCGGAGAATCCCTAAAAACAACAGCAGCGGAGGCGGCGTATCCAGCTCTTCGGGCGGCGGATACAGCGGAAGCTCCGGTAAATTCTAAGACGGCTCAATCAATTTTTATTGCAATCAAAAAGGTTCCTGACACCATGGTGTCAGGAACCTTTTTTTGATCTGCAAAGGGAGAGCTTTATTCTTCAGCCATGAATGGATAAGCAATGTCGTTGGAAGGAACAAAGTTTTCCTTGATGACTCTTGGGCTGATCCAACGGTAGAGGTTGAGCATGCTGCCAGCCTTGTCGTTGGTACCGGAAGCACGTGCGCCGCCGAATGGCTGCTGACCAACAACAGCGCCGGTTGGCTTGTCGTTGATGTAGAAGTTGCCAGCGGTGTTGGACAGCGCTTTTTCCATCTTGACGATAGCGCTTCTGTCCTGTGCAAAGATAGCGCCGGTCAGACCGTATGGGGAAGCGGTGTCGCAGATCTTCAGGGTTTCGTCCAGCTTCTCATCCTCGTAAACATAGACGGTCAGGACTGGGCCAAAGATTTCTTCGACCATGGTCTTGAAGTCCGGAGTTTTTGCCTGGATGATGGTTGGTTTTACAAAGTAACCCTTGGAGCCATCGTAGCCGCCGCAGAGAACCTCTGCATCGGAGGAAGCGTTTGCATAGTCGATGTACTCGCTGATCTTCTTGAAGGAAGCCTCGTCGATAACAGCTGCCATGAAGTTTGTGAAGTCTCTTGGGTCGCCCATCTTCAGTTTTGCAGTTTCTTCCAGCACTCTTTCCTTGACCTGTGGCCAGATGCTTGCAGGGATGTAAGCGCGGGAGGCAGCGGAGCATTTCTGACCCTGGAACTCGAAGGCGCCGCGAACCATAGCAGCAACCAGTGGTTCTACCTGAGCGGTTGGATGTGCAAAGATGAAGTCTTTGCCGCCGGTTTCACCGACCAGACGAGGATAAGAATGATATTTTGCGATGTTTTCGCCGACCAGGCTCCATACGCCGCTGAAAACAGCAGTGGAACCGGTGAAGTGGAAGCCAGCCATGCGGGCATCAGACAGCAGGTATTTGCTGACATCCGAGCCGCGGCAAGGAACGAAGTTGATGACGCCGTCCGGCAGTCCAGCTTCCTTCAACAGCTGCATGAAGTAGTAGTTGGAGAGAGCAGCGGTCTGAGCAGGTTTCCAAACAACGGTGTTGCCCATGATGGCAGGAGCAGTACAGAGGTTGCCGCCGATCGAAGTAAAGTTAAATGGAGTGATAGCAACAACAAAGCCATCCAGAGGACGGTATTCGGTGCGGTTCCATACGCCGTTGGAGTTTTCCGGCTGCTGTTTGTAGATCTGCTCTGCAAAATAAACATTGTAGCGCAAAAAGTCAGCCAGCTCACAGGCGGAGTCGATTTCAGCCTGGAAAGCAGTTTTGCTCTGTCCGAGCATGGTGGCAGCGTTCATCTTTGCACGCCATGGACCAGCCAGCAGGTCGGCAGCTTTGAGGAAGATGGAGGCTCTGTGCTCCCAAGGCATATTTGCCCATTCTTCCTTGGCAGCCATAGCAGCGTCAGCAGCAGCTTTCAGCTCTGCTTCGCCAGCGATGCTGTACTCAGCCAGAACATGGTTAAAGTCGTGCGGCATGACGCATTTGCCCTTGTTGTCGGTACGGTACTCTTTGCCGCCGATGATGATCGGAATGTCTACCTTCAGCTCGGACTGACGATCCAGCTCTTTTTTCAGTGCTGCACGCTCAGAGCTGCCTGGCAGGTAGGCTTTGACAGGTTCATTGTAGGCTTTTGGAACTGCAAAATGTGCGTTGCTCATAATATTAACGTCCTTTCCAGTAAATAAATTTCAAAAAGAGAAGGGGGCAAGGAGGAAAGAGCCCCCAAAATACATGAGAAAACAATATTCAACCAAGATTAGTCGAACGACTGTTCGGTTCTGGCGATGATCTCATCCTGCAAAGCGCGGCTGAGGTTGCGGAAGTGGTCGCTGTAACCGGCGACGCGGACGATCAGATCCTTGTATTCTTCAGGGTTATTCTGTGCGTCGATCAGCGTCTGACGGTCGATGACGTTGAACTGGATATGGTGTCCGTCCATGTTGAAGTAGGAGCGGATCAGGTTTGCCATGTTGTCCAGTCCTTCTTCTCCGGCGACGACACTTGGAGTGAACTTCTGGTTGAGCAGAGTGCCGCCGGTGCGCAGGTGATCCATCTTGGAGCAGGATTTGATGACGGCGGTCGGTCCGTGAACGTCTGCGCCCTTTTCCGGGGAGATACCTTCCGAAACTGGTTTGTATGCCAGACGACCGTTTGGACTTGCCATCATGACCTCGCCGAAGTAGACGTGGCAGGTGGTTGGCAGCATGTTGATGCGGTAGGCGCCGCCGCGGACGTTCGGACGGCCGGAGACGGTCTGATAGTAGTAATCGAATACCGATTCCATGATTTCGTCGGCGTAGTCGTCATCGTTGCCGTACTTCGGAGTTTTGCTGGTGACAAAGTTGTAGATTTCAGGATAGCCCTCGAAGTTATGTTCCAGAGCTTCCATCAGTTCGTGCATGGTGAAGCGCTGTTTTTCATAGACGTTGTATTTGATGGCAGCCAGCGAGTCGGTGATGGTGCCGATGCCAACGCCCTGAATGTAGGTGGTGTTGTAGCGGGCGCCGCCGCCGTTGTAGTCCTTGCCTTTGCTGATGCAGTCGTTGGTGATGATCGACAGGAACGGAGCCGGCATATATTCCTTGTAGATTTTTTCGATGACGTTGTTGCCGCGAATCTTGATGTCGGCAAAATGTTTGACCTGTTTTTTGTAGGCGTCAAACAGCTCGTCGTAGGTTTTGAAGTCCTCTGCGTTGCCCAGCTTCAGACCCAGCTGCTTTTTGCTGACAGGATCATAGCCGTTGTGCAGGGTGATTTCCAGAATTTTCGGGAGGTTAAAGTAACCGGTCAGGATGTAGGCTTCGTTGCCGAAGGCGCCGGTTTCCACACAGCCGCTGGTACCGCCGCGGCGGGCATCCTCAATGGATTTGCCTGCGTTGAGCAGCTCCTGAACGATGGCTTCGGTGTTATAGAATGCCGGCTGGCCCCAGCCTTTTCTGGAAATTTCGCAGGCACGTTTGAGGAAGCGCTGCGGTGTCTTTCTGCTGATCTGTACGTTCGAGCTTGGCTGCAGCAGCTTCATCTCGTCCATGCAGTCCAGAATCAGGTAGCTGACGTCGTTGACACCGTCGCGACCGTCCGGTGTGATGCCGCCGGTGTTGATGTTTGCAAAGTCGGTGTAGGTGCTGCTCTCTTTTAAGGTGATACCTACCTTTGGAGGAGCAGGCTGGTTGTTAAATTTAACCCACAGACATTCGAGCAGCTCCAACGCTTTCTCGTCATCAAGGATGCCTTCCTCGACATCGTGTTCATAGAACGGATAGAGGTGCTGGTCCAGACGGCCCGGGCTGTAAGCATCCCATGGGTTTAATTCGGTGGTGACGCCCAGATGAACAAACCAGTACATCTGGATGGCCTGCCAGTAGGTTTCCGGCTTATGTGCAGGAACGACGTCGCAGTTGTGTGCAATCTGAAGCAGTTCCTCTTTGCGGACCGGATCGCTTTCCTTCTCGGCAAGTTCTCTTGCCATATCGGCATAACGTTTGCCCAGAATCATGATGGCGTCGCAGGCGATGGACATCGCTTTGAGCTCATTCTGTTTGTCCAGTGCTTCAGGGTCGTTTAAGAAGTCGAGTTTATCCAGTGCATCCTGAATATCCTTTTTATAATCCAGGAATCCTTTGGTATAGATCTTCTGGGAACCGACAGTATGACCAGGACCGCGCTGTTCCATAAACTCGGTGAAGATACCGGATTCATAGCAGTCCTTCCATTCCTGTGTCATCTCGTTGAGGATTTTGTGACGAATCGAACGGTTTTCCCAGTAAGGAATGATCTTTTCTTCCTGCAATTTCAAATCCTCGTCGCTGACCTTGAAGCTGATGAGTTCGCGGTCGTTCATGACGCGCATGTCTTCCAGCGTGTGGCAGCACAGCTCAGGGAAGGTCGGGGATTTCTGTGGACCGTCGCCCTTTTCGCCGACGATCAGCTCACCATCGTTGATGCACAGATGACGGTGCTCCATAAAGTATTTGAATGCGATGGCGCGCATCTCCGGCACCGAAACGGTGCCTTCGTATTTCTGGTAAGCGTCGGTCATCAGATCGGCGCGCTCCATGTAAATTCTGGCTGGAGTGTCCAGACTTTGACGACGCAGCTTTTGGATGCGTTCGTTCATGCCTCTTTCTTCCATGGGATATTTCTCCTTCCGAATCTAAAAATCAGAATGTGGTTGTTTTGAAATCCGGTATCAAATTGCTTAGCCGCCGATTTTGACGTCGGTATATCCGGCTGCAATAAACTGGTTCTGAATCTGTTCGAGCCGCTCCTGCGAGGGCTTTTCAAAGGTGACGCCCTTGTATTCCTCACCCAGCTTATCATATTTGTGGTTGCCGGTGTTGTGGTAGGGCAGAAGGTTGGTTTTAACGATGTGGATGTTGTTTTCCTTCAGGTAGCGGATGATGTCCTGAATGTCGCTGTCCTCGGTGTTGACCGGTACGATCAACGGCAGACGCAGATTGATGCGGGCGCCCGCCTCGCTGAGCTTTTTGAGGTTTTCCAGAATCAGGGCGTTGTCCTGACCCATGTACTTTTTGTGGCGTTCAGGGTCGATCAGCTTGATGTCATACAGGAAGGTGTCGACATAGGGGAGGATTCGCTCGTAATTTTCCCACGGAGCATATCCGCAGGTGTCGATGGCGATGTTGAATCCTTTTTTGTGCAGCTGTTTTGTCAGTGCCTCGATATATTCCGGTGACTGCAGCATGACCTCGCCGCCCGAAAGAGTGACGCCGCCGCCCGACTGTTCGTAGAACATCTGATCCTTTTCGATTTCCTTGATCAGCTCACAGATGGAATAGGTGCGGCCACAGATTTCACGGGCGTTGTTAAGGCAATATTCGGTGCAGGTTCCGCAGGCATCACATTTGGTGCGATCTGCCAGAAACTGTCCGTCTACCTCTTGGATGCCGTGCTGTGGACAAACTTCGGCACAGCGGCCGCAGGAGGTGCAGCGTTCGGCGTTGTACATCAATTCGGGTGCAAAGCGCTGGCTTTCCGGATTGTGGCACCACCAGCAGCTGAGACTGCATCCTTTAAAGAAAACGGTGGTGCGAATGCCGTCACCATCGTGGACGGAAAATTTCTGAATATTGATGATATTCGGTAAATTCATATCAATCCCTCTAAATTTCACAATATGAAAATAAATGCGATTTAATTTCAATTTCATTATAAAACAAGTGCGTAAAAAAATCAAATCGCAGAATATGAGAAAAAAGAATGATGATTTTATTCAAAACACCCAATAAAACAGGAAAGGCTTTTGTTTTGCCATAGAAAACAGGGATTTCAGGAAAAAGAAAAAAGCAGTTTAGTGAAATTATATTTCACTAAACTGCTAAAAATGACTGCACAAGGATCAGATTATTTTCTTCCTTTTTTCTTTTTGCTGGCAGCGGAAAGCACCAGGAGCAGGACGATGACGATGACCGAAACAACCAAAAGACCAATCACCAGTCCAACCTTATTATCATCGCCGGTGTATGGGATGCCTGTTGCAAAGACAGTAGGAGTCAGTGCAAAAAAGGAAGCCGCGAACGCAGACAGGAACACTACCAGGCGCTGAAAAAGATTGCGCATAACAAAACATCCTTTCTGAATTAAAATTCGACAGTAAGTTTATTATAGACCCAGCTTTTACCATTGTCAATGGGATAGAAGATATTGTATAAAATTTTCGCAAAATGTCACTTTTTATACAGAAGCTTATCGCAGAGAGAGCGGGATATTGTAGACCGCACAGGCGTTCTGGAAGGTCTGGTCGGCCAGCTGCTGAGGGTCTATACCTTTGATCTGAGCGAGCTTTTCCACCATGCGAGGGAGCATGGTGGAGTCACAGCGTTTGCCGCGGTATGGTTCCGGCGCCATATAGGGACAGTCTGTTTCCACGAGCAGCCGGTCGAGTGGGATTTCGGCGGCAGCTTCGACGGCGCGGCGCGCATTTTTAAAGGTGATGACACCGGTAAAACCGATGTACATTCCCAGACGCAGAACCTCTTTGGCAACCTCCGCCGAGCTGGAGAAGCAGTGCATGATCCCCTTCGGACGGTATTTTTTGAGCAGTTCCAGCGTGTCCTGATGGGCGTCGCGGTTGTGGATGATGACAGGAACATCCAGGTCCTTTGCCAAAGCCAGCTGCTCCTCAAAGATTTTTTTCTGGATGTCGCGCGGCGCATCGTCATCATAATAGTAGTCCAGCCCGATTTCGCCCAGCGCCATTGCTTTTTCATAGGAGAGCTGCTGAGCGATGACATCCAGATAGTCGCGGGAATTCTGCGCGGCAATCTCCGCCGACTGATCGGGATGGATGCCGATGCTGCAATAAACAAACGGATATTTTTTGGCAAGCTCGATGCCTGCGACGTTGGCACTGGTAGTGTTGCCAACGTTCATGATGGTGCGCACACCGTTGGACGCCATCGAGGATAGAAGTGTGTCGCGATCGTCGTCGAAGCGCGGGTCATCGTAATGTGCATGAGAGTCGAAAATATTTTGCATGGGAACCTCCGTTTCCGTAGAATATAGATATTATGTATTAGAAAGATGCTTTTCCATCACAAGGAAAGGATATTGTCCTCCGTTTGTTGTAATCATTTCTTGTTTACAAGGAAGGTATCCGGCGCGTTGATAAACTTTTTGTGCGCGTATATTAAAAGAAGCAACGGAAAGACAGAGTATAGAGACGTCGGAGAAAGAATTTAGAATAAATTGCTCAATTTCATTTAAGAATGTACTGCCAAGTCCTTTTCCAGTCAGATCAGGGTGCAACCCCAAACCGATCTCGACCGAGAAATCATTGTGGGAAAGGGCGAAAAATCCAATCAGAACTTCGTTTGAATAAACGCTCCAATAGTTTTCGCCGCGTTTTTCTGGGGAAAGAAGTTCTTGCAGGTCTTCAGGATCGTTTTCCATATCGTAAAAGGAGTAGATACCCTCGTAATGCCAATTTGCGATTTTTTTAGCATCAGACTGACTCATAGGGAAAATTTGAAATTGCATAAAAAACCTCCTGTCACAAGAAAATCAGACCAAATCCACCGACGAATTTTCCAGCACGTTGGGAAGCAGGGAATAGATGCTGCATCCGCAGAGCTGGTCAAAACGTTTTTTCACCTGCATGAATGCCTTCCATTTGTCGATGGAATGTTCGGTAACACCATGGCGCAGGGCCACATCGATGAGCCTTTTTTCGAGGATGCAGGCGCCGTTTGGCAGGGAAATGGCGTCGCACAGCTGAATCAAGCGGTCGTAATCGTCATAAGGATGGCTGTTTAAAAAATCCTGTAAAAAGGCAAGCTGCGCTTGGGTGCAGTCGATCTTTCCGATATAGGTGTGAATATCCTTGCTCGGAAAGGAGTGGGTCAGGCAGATGCGGGCGACCTCAGGCTCTCCGAGCGACATCATCAGGTCGTACCCGTCGAAGATGTGCCGGATGCCGCTGATTCCTGCACCGCGTCCAATGTCGTGCAGCAGTCCCATCACCTCAGCTGTTTCAGGATTTAGGCCTGCCTTTTGGGCGATGCGTTTTGCATTGTCTGCAACCGAAAGGCTGTGCTGTTCCCAGGGACCTGGATTGTTTTGAACAGCCTGTCTGAGATAAGCCAATGCACTGGCAGATGAAATCACAAAAATTCCTCCCCTCGTCCAATCGAAAAAAGAGGAGCATTCGCTCCTCTTTTTTATATCCTTAGCGCAGTTTAGAACCGTTTGGAATCGAATCATCGACATACAGAACCTTGACGGTCTTGTCGTCGACGTCCGCAGCGATGATCATGCCGCAGGATTCCTCGCCGCACAGTTTTGCAGGCTTGAGGTTTGCAACCACAACAACCTTTTTGCCGATCAGGTCCTCCGGTTTGTACCATGGAGCAATGCCGGAAACAACCTGTCTGCCGCCCTCGAAGCCGTCATCCAGCTGGAGCTTCAGCAGTTTCTTTGCACGTTTAACCGGTACACATTCCTTGATCTGAGCGACGCGCAGGTCAACCTTGCCAAAGTGGTCGATGTCGATCAGCTCGGCAACGCCCTCATATTTTGGAAGCTGTGGATGAGCAGCAGCCTGCTGAGCAGCCAGCTCCTCCAGCTCTTTCTGCATGTCGATACGCGGGAACAGGGTAGCGCCCTTGTGTACGGTTACATTCTTTGGCAGAACACCGTATTTTGCAGCGTTTTCATAGGAAACGTCCTCTGCGGTCGCGCCGATCTGCTCGGTGATCTTGGCAGCACTTTCCGGCATGAATGGAGAGAGCAGCGAAGCGGATACACGCAGGGATTCAAGCAGGTTATACAGAACGGTAGCCAGTCTTGCTTTCTTGGTTTCGTCCTTGCCCAGCGCCCATGGAGCAGTCTCGTCGATATATTTGTTGGTGCGGGAGATGACCTTGAATACCTCTGCCAGAGCGTTCTGGAAGGCGTATTTTTCCATCTGCTCGTCGTATTTTTCGCGCAGAGAGGAGATCATCGAGATCAGTTCGTCGTCGATTGGATCGGCTTCACGCTCCTGTGGCAGAGTGCCGCCGAAGTATTTTTCCACCATCGAAACCGAACGGGACAGCAGGTTGCCCAGGTCGTTTGCAAGGTCGATGTTGATGCGGTTGATGAGCGCTTCGTTGGAGAAGTTGCCGTCCGAACCAAATGGGAATTCGCGCAGCAGGAAGTAACGCAGGGCATCGACACCGTAGCGCTCTGCCAGAACATATGGGTCAACGACGTTGCCCTTGGATTTGCTCATCTTGCCGCCGTCCAGCAGCAGCCAGCCGTGACCGTAAACCTTCTTTGGCAGCGGCAGGTCGAGTGCCATCAGGATTGCAGGCCAGATGATCGAGTGGAAGCGGACGATCTCCTTGCCGACAAAGTGAACGTCAGCCGGCCAGTACTTGTCAAAGTCGTTGTATTTATCGTTTTCGTAGCCCAGTGCATTGATGTAGTTGGAGAGTGCGTCGATCCATACATAAACAACATGTCCTGGGTCAAAGTCGACCGGAACGCCCCAGCTGAAGGAGGTACGGGAGACACACAGATCCTCCAGGCCTGGTTTGATGAAGTTGTTGATCATCTCGTTGACGCGGCTGCGCGGCTCGAGGAAGTC
>NZ_CALXIN010000053.1 GCF_944388365.1 uncultured Negativibacillus sp.
AGGTATGCGTCAGCGTGCGATGATTGCCATTGCACTGGCATGTTCTCCCAAGCTGCTGATCGCGGATGAGCCGACCACGGCGCTGGATGTCACCATCCAGGCGGACATCATCGATCTGCTCAAACAGCTGCAGCAGGAGATGGGCATGGCGATTATCATGATTACCCACGACCTGGGCATCGTCGCGGATATTGCCAAGAAGATCGTGGTCATGTATGCGGGCAAGGTGGTGGAAACCGGAACGCACTACGATATTTTCTACCAGCCAAGACATCCGTATACTCAGGCGCTGCTTCGTGCAGTACCTCGTCTGGATGTGGAGGAGGACCAGCAGCTGGAGTCGATCGAAGGCACGCCGCCGAATATGATCGACCCGCCGCACGGCTGTGCGTTCAGCACTCGATGCAGTCGCTGCATGAAGGTCTGCCAGCAGTACGAGCCGCCGCTGTTTGAATTTGAGGATGGACACACCGCTCAGTGCTGGCTGTACCATCCGCTGGCAGAACAGGCAGAAAACAAGACAGGAGGGATGGCATAACCGATGGAATCCACAGAGAAAATTTTGGAAGTCAACCACCTGAAAAAATACTTCAAATCAGGAAAGGGAACGCTCAAAGCGGTGGACGATGTTTCGTTCTTTATCCGCAAAGGCGAAACACTGGGCATCGTCGGGGAATCGGGCTGCGGCAAGACCACCTGCGGACGAACCTGCATCGGCATCTATGACCGTACCGCCGGAGAGGTTTTTTATAAAGGCAAGGATGTGCACAAGCTCAAAGGCAGGGAGAAAAAAGCCTTTACCAAGGAAGTGCAGATCATCTTTCAGGACCCGTACTCCTCGCTCGACCCCAAGATGAAGGTGGGAGACATCATCGCCGAAGGATTGAGAGCCCATCAGCTGTGCAGCAGCAAGGAGGAAGAACGCCAGCGGGTGCATCAGCTGCTCGAGACGGTGGGACTCAACTCCGAGCATGCCACCCGCTATGTGCATGAGTTTTCGGGCGGTCAGCGCCAGCGCATCGGCATTGCTCGCGCGTTGGCAGTAGAACCGGACTTTATCGTCTGCGATGAGCCGATCTCGGCGCTGGACGTTTCGATTCAGGCGCAGATTGTCAACCTCCTGATCCGCCTGCAAAAGGAAAAAGGTCTGACCTACCTGTTCATCGCCCACGACCTGTCGATGGTTAAACATATCTCCAACCGTGTCGCCGTCATGTATCTGGGCACCATCGCCGAAATTACCGATGCAAAGGCGCTGTATCAGAAGCCGCTGCATCCGTATACCCAGGCGCTGTTGTCCGCAATTCCGATTCCAGACCCTAAGGTGGAGGAAGAAAAACAGCGCATCAAGCTAAACGGCGAACTGCCCAGCCCGATTGATCCGCCGGCAGGATGCCGCTTTAGAAATCGCTGCCGCTATGCGACCGAACGCTGTGCCAAGGAGCGTCCGGAGCTGCGGGAGATCGAGCCAAATCATTTTGTAGCCTGTCACCTTTACGATCAGTAAGGGATAGGGATAGATATGTATCTGTTATACAGCAGAGGAGGACTTCCCACACGGGAAGTCCTCCTCTGCTTTGTTATCATCAGTTTTTGGATTTTGCCTGTTTTTCAGCTTGCTTGACCGCCTTTTCCAAAGCTTCGGTCAGCAGACACAGCGCTTTGATGCGGGCATAGTATTTGCAGTTGGATTCGATGATGTGCCATGGCGCATACTCGGTGCTGGTCTTTTGCAGCATCTCATTGATGGCGACTTCGTACTCGTCCCATTTTTCGCGGTTGCGCCAGTCCTCCTCGGTGATTTTCCACTGTTTTTCCGGTGTGTTCTGACGCTCCTCAAAGCGGGCAAGCTGGGTATCCTTGTCGATCTGCACCCAGAATTTGAGGATGACAGCACCCCAGTCGGTCAGCTGCTGTTCAAACTCGTTCATCTCGGTGTAGGCGCGTTTCCAGTCGCTTTCCGAGCACAGTCCTTCCAGCCGTTCTACCATGACACGGCCGTACCAGGTGCGGTCAAAGATGACAATGTGTCCCTTTTTAGGCAGGTTTTGCCAGAACCGCCACAGATAATGGCGGGCAAGTTCATAGGGCTTTGGTGCAGCGACAGGAATGACCTTGTAGCCGCGTGGGTCCAGTGCGGAGGTAATGCGCTTGATGTTGCCTCCTTTGCCGGCAGCATCCCAGCCTTCGTAAGCGAGGATGACCGGAATCTTCCAGCGGTAAATCTGGTTGTGCAG
This sequence comes from uncultured Negativibacillus sp., assembly GCF_944388365.1. GTDB lineage: Bacteria > Bacillota > Clostridia > Oscillospirales > Ruminococcaceae > Negativibacillus. Next base: position 2,238 of record NZ_CALXIN010000053.1, read on the forward strand.
CTTTTCGAGTTTTTTCTGGTAGTATTTAAGCTGTTCCTTGTATTCCTTACGGCTCATCTGCTGGTTTAACGGGATTTGGCTGAGCAGCGGCATTTCGATCAGCGGGAATTCCTTGCTGCAAGGGTTATATTGCGGGTCAGACTGGCTGCCTGGAAGCACGCCGGCCTGCTTTTGAGCGATGGCCTGTTCGATGCTGTCACAGAGAATGGTCAGACAGTCGATCTCCGACTGCTTGCGGTGGACAGAGTCGATCACATGCCACGGCGCATAAGGCAGACTGGTGGCCTGCAGATAGTCCTCAAAGTCTCTCAGGCAGCGGTCGTAGTGGCGGTTTTGCCAGCGGTCGTGGTCGCTGACGCGCCAACTGGTGTCAGGATTTTGGGAGAGTTCGTCGATCCGCTTTTCCTGTTCCTGCTGGTCGATATGCAAAAAGAGCTTGACCAGCAGATAACCGTTGTCGCACAGCTGCCGCTCAAAGACGCGGATCTCCTCCAGACGGTGTTCGTACTCTTTGGAACTAAGCTCTCCGTTTTCCAGCGCGCGGATGGTTTCATCCATCCAGCCGGAGTCCAGAAAGATCAGCTTGCCGTTTTCAGGGATATTCTTCATGTGGCGCGCCAGAAACGGTTTGGCAAGCTCCTCCGGAGTAGGAGAGGAGACCGAGATGACCTGGAAGAATCGCGGGTCAAGGTCGTGGATCATCGAAGCGATGCGGCTGCCTTTGCCGGCAGTGCCCCAGCCTTCAACCAGCACCAGCACCGGAAGCTTGTTTTCCTTGAGCTTGGTTTGCAGCGAACCAAGCTGTTCACTTTTGGTACGAATGAGCTCCTTTTTTGTTTTGCGATCCATGGGGACCTTTTGAAAAGAAAATTGTGCAAGACAGTTTTTTTGATATAACATAAAAACCCTCCTGAGAAGAAATTCTAATTATTGTACACATAAGCGACAATTTGTTTTGAATTATGACTTGAAAAGGAGAAAGAAATAGGCTATACTAAAGACAATCATCATTTGTCACTATTTTACTACTTTGTGTCGGCATGAAGCAACGATAAATGTGAAATTTTTTATGAACAGAGGAGGAATCACTTTGAACAGAAAATATTTGGCAGCATTGCTGGCGGCGGCAATGATCTTTTCGATGGCGCCTACATCCGCCTATGCAGCTTCGCTTCGTCTGGGCGGCACCAAGACCGAAACAACGCAGGAAGCAGCACAGGAAAAGAAGAGCACCACCAAAAAAGCAAGCAGCACCCAAAAGGAGAGCGAATGGCAGCAGGAGATGCTGGACAGCATCAATGCAGCACGCAAAAAAGCAGGGCTGCAGCCGTTAAAACTCAACGAGGATGCCTGCAAGGCAGCACAGGTGCGCGCCAAGGAATGTCTGAAAAAGTATGACCACACCAGACCAAACGGTAAGAGCCTGACGACAGCTTTGGACGAAGCAGGCGTAAAATACAGCTACTGGGGAGAAAATATCAACGAGAAACAGGCAACCGTTTCCTCTACCATGAAATCCTGGATGGCTTCCAAAGGACACAAGGCAAACATCCTGGGAGAAAACTTTGACAGCGTCGGTTTTGGACGTGCAAAGGACAAAAACGGCAGCTATACCTGGGTACAGATGTTTTATAAAGCAAAATAAATCGACAAAAGGCAGACTGGAAGAAAACAGTCTGCCTTTTGTTCTGAAGAGATAGAAACAAAGCGCAGTTTTTAGCCGTTTCAGACGAACAATGTCAAAAACAAAACAATAAAAATTGCATTATTTGTAAACAATTCTAAACGTTTTTGGATTTTCGATTGACATACATCATCTAAGATGATAGACTTAAGCCAGTGAGAAGGACTTACCATTTTCCAAAAGAAAGGTTGTGTTGAAATGAACTGTGTAAAAATTTCAGAAGCTGAGTATCCGTTGATGGAGTATATTTGGGAACATGCTCCAATTTCTGCGTCGGCACTTGCAGCATACTCGCAGGATGCCTTCCACTGGAAGAAAAATACCACCTATACTGTTATCAAAAGATTGACACTCAGAGGTGCACTGGAAAGACAGGAACCAGGCTTTATCGTTACTCCACTGGTCACCAAACAGCAGGTGCAGCAGTCTGAGCTGGAAAATCTGTGCAACCGCATTTTTGCAGGCTGCTCCAAAGACTTTATTCTGTCCTTCATCTCCCGTGAATCGGTCAGCGATGAAGAGCTGGCACAGATTAAGCAGGCAGTACAGGAATACCAGCGCTAATTATTCTAGATAATAAAAAAGAGGACAATGTCCAGAAATCTTCCGTGGGAAATATTATGGTAAAATAACAGCCTCCTCTGCCGGACTTATTCCAGGCAGGGAGGCTTTCTTTTTTGGGTTCAGCTTGTTTTCTTTTGACGGAACAGAACCTGACAGACGGTGGCCCAGATGGCACTCATATTGGCAATGATCATCAGAGCGGTCAGCACAATCTCAAAGAAGATCCATCCGCGGATTTCCAGGACCATGATAAATGCCGGTGCCAGCAAAACCACGGTGTTAAACAGCAGGCGCACAGGGTAAAAGTGCATCGGCATAAATCTTCTGGTGTCGATGACACGCAGCAGGAAAACAACGAGGTAGCTCAGGAAGGTTGCAAATGCAGCACCGTTGACGCCGAAAATCGGGATGAAAAAGAAGTTGAGTACAACGTTGATGACAGCGCCCACACCGGTGGTGACAAAGTTGAGCATACTCTTTTTCTCCACCATGTACACACTGCCCAGGAAGGTGGACATGCAGGAGAAGATGGTCGAGATCAGCAGCAGAGGGATATATTTCCAGGAGGTATAAAAGGCATCGGAGGTCAGCAGCAGGATAATCACCTTGGAAAAGAGGATGAGCCCTGATGCGGCGGTGCAGATCAGCGACTGATAACACAGGAAAACGTGGGTGAAGAAGGAGGAGCGCTTGGCAGGATTATCGTTGACAGCCGAAATCTGCCAGGCATCCATGAAGATGTTGGACATCAGGACGATGATGGTTGGAATTTTATAGGCCACAGCAAACAGTCCGTTGTAGCTCTCGCCCATAAAGTAAGCGATCATATAGCGGCTTGCCATATTGTTGACCCACCAGAAAATCGAGTTTGGAATCAGTGGGATGGAGTAGCGCAGCATCTCGCTAGTGGTGGACAGGCGCAGTCCGCGAATATGCAGATATTTTCCCAGTCGGGCAATATAAAACAAAAACAGAGTGGACAGGGTGTCCGCCGAGATCATCGCCAGCATGTAACCGTCGATGCCCCATTTGAGCACAACAAGGTAAAGAACATTGAAGAAGATGGTGGTGGCAGTGGAGAGAATGCCGTCCAGCGCATAGAGCTTGACATATCCTTTGGCGCGGACAAACTGGGAACAGAGCGAACGCATCGACGACATCAGAACAAAGACGTAGATCATCATGGTGTTTTCGTTCAGATAGGGAACGTGGACCAGGATCGGCTCCAGGATGAGCAGCAGGACAAATCCGCCCAGGATGGTCAGAAAGCCGGTGGTAAAGACATCGCGTTTGCGATAATACTTGTCCAGTCCAAAGCGGATGATGCCGTTGACAATGCCGCAGGACACCAGCGGGAGCAGAAAGTTTCCCACCTGTACCATCAGGTCGACGGTGCCGTATTCGGCATCGGTCAAAACGGTGGTGTATAAAGGCATGAGCAGAAAGACCAGCACCTTGGAGCTGAAGGTGCCGATTGCGAAGATCAATGTATTTGAAATCAGTTTCCAGTATTTGTTCAAGACGGTTTCTCCTGACTATTTGATAGTAATAATTGGTAAGCAAATGATATTATAGCATCTTTTGGAAGAAAAGGAAACGCGCATCGGGCGAAAACTTTTCAAACTCATCACAGAAAAGGCGAGAAGTGTCCCTGCATCGTTGGAAGAAAAAAGATATTTTTGGGAAAAAGTGATGTGCAAACCTGTGATCTTATGTTATAATACCCTTGTTTATATGCTGGAAAAGGATGGATGACAGAAACGATGAACAATGAGGATGATGGCAAGATGAACAATGATCAGCTGCTGGAAATAACAACTGAAATTGGTTGGAGACTGCTGCAGAGCGGAGCAGAAATATATCGAGTGGAAGAATCCATTCGCAGGATGCTGGAGGCCTACGGGTTTCCCGAGGCGGAGGTGTTTTCCATTCCGTCCTGTATTATCGTCACCATCAACGATGAAACAGGACATGCGCTCACCCGACTGAAGAGGGTACGCGGCTCTTCGCTGGATTTTGACCGGATTGACCGGCTCAATAACCTTTGCCGGCACGTCTGTTCCGAGACGCCAAAGCTCGAGCAGATTCGGCAGTCGCTGGATGCTATCATGGGAAAGAAGGACTATTCTTTCTGGACCAGGATGTTTTTTACAGCGTCCATCTCAGCTTCCTTTACCTTGTTTTACGGCGGCGCCTTTCACGATTCGTTTGTCTCCTTTTTCATCGGCATTCTGTTGTTTCTGCTGATGACCATGCTGGATCGTTTTCATACCAACAGCTTTTTTCAAAATATCTTTGGCAGTGCTCTGGTAGCAGGGCTTTCGCTGTTGACCACCCAACTTGGCTGGACCATCCATTATGATAAAATGATTATTGGTACCCTGATGAATCTGGTGCCTGGTATTGCAATTACCAACGTTATGCGGGATATTCTGGGCGGCGATCTGATCGCCGGAATCATCAAGCTGGTGGAATCGCTGATGGTAGCGGCCGGCATTGCTCTGGGAGCCGGTATGGCGTTGTCGACGCTGCGCTATCTGTTCTTAACTGTTTAGAAGGAGGAGTGTATTGTGATTGAAAACATTCCGGTTTTTTTCTATACCTTTATGGCGTGCTTTTCCTTCTGCTTCATTTTTAAATTCCATAAGCTGTCCCATATGATTGCAGCGGCGGCCGGCGGCATGCTCAGCTGGGTTTTTTATGTGATGTTTAGCTTTCTGGGCAACGACCTTGCACAGTACCTGATCTCCACCATCATCGTTTCGGCCTATGCCGAGGTGATGGCAAGGGTGTTCAAAGCGCCGGTCACAGGATTTCTGACCATCGGCATCCTGCCGCTGGTTCCTGGAGGCGGCATTTATTATACGATGGAATACTGTGTTTCGGGCGAGACGTCGATGTTTATCGAAACGGGCCTGCACACCTTTGCGATTGCAGGAGCGCTGGCAGTGGGAGTGCTGGTGGTGTCGTCGATCGTCCGTCTGGTTCATATGATGCAGCTTTATCCCAGAATAAAACGAAAACTGCAGCGCAAAAGTTAGTTTGTTTTCAGGAGATTCACCGTTTTATCACTGATTGCGTCAAAAAAACAGTTCTCTGTTTGTAGGAATTTTCTATTTCTTTCCCTTGATTTTACGAAAAATTTTCTCAAAAAGCTGAAAAGTGAAAAAGAAGGCGTAAAATTAAAAAAGATAGTATTGTTTTTTGAACAAATCATGCTATACTCTATAATCGTATATCATGAATACTTCAGACAGGATATGGAGAGTTATTGTGATGAAAGATTTTGTGTTACAAATCAACCTTTTGGTGTTCATTGCTCTGACGATTTTTTATTTGTATCAGATTGTTTATGTTGCAGTCGTTCTTTTCAAAAGGTATCGGAACAAACAGTGTCTCCCATGCACCTTCCATCGTTTTGGCGTTGTCATCGCAGCGCGAAATGAAAGTGCGGTCATTGGAAATCTGATCCGAAGCATCAAGAACCAGACCTACCCGGAAAAGTACATTGACATCTTTGTTGTAGCGGACAACTGTACAGATAATACGGCAGAGATTGCACGCCAGTCAGGGGCAATCGTTTATGAGCGATTCAACAAAGAAGAGGTAGGAAAAGGATATGCGTTGGATTTTGCCTTCCGCCACATTGCGCAGGATTACGGCAACAACTATCATGATGCTTTTTTGATCTTCGATGCGGACAATCTGCTCGACCCGCACTATGTGGATGAGATGAACTCTGTATTCAGTCAGGGGTATCAGATCATCACCAGCTACCGCAATTCCAAGAATTACAGCACCAACTGGATCACCGCCGGTTATTCGCTGTGGTTTTTGCGCGAAGCAAAATATCTGAACAATGCCCGTATGATGCTGGGAACAAACTGTGCTATTTCGGGCACCGGTTTCTTGATCAGCAACCAGATTGTTCAGAAATACGGCGGCTGGAAGTTCCACCTGCTGACCGAGGATATCGAGTTCTCGGTTGTCAATGCTATTGAAGGTGAGCGCATCGGTTATTGCGGCACAGCAGTGCTGTATGATGAGCAGCCGACCACCTTCCGCCAGTCCTGGGCACAGCGTCTGCGTTGGTCCAAAGGCTTCTATCAGGTTATCTGGAAGTATGGACGTGCACTGCTTGCCAAACTGTTCAAGAGCAAAGAACATCCATTTTCCTGCTACGATATGTTTATGACCATCGCACCGGCTTCTCTGGTATCGCTGGGCTGTCTGCTGATGAACATTGCGTTTTTGTTGGTAGCGATTTTCCAGCCGCACTATGTCGATGATCTGGTTGTGGTTGCAGGAAAGTCGGTACTGTTCTCGTTTGTCAACTTCTATCTTGTGCTGTTCTTGATGGGAGCATTGACTACTATCACCGAGTGGCGCCAGATCAAGGCGCCTGCGATGAAAAAGATCGTCTACATCTTTACCTTCCCGATTTTCATCTTTACCTATATTCCGATTTCGATTGTGGCACTGTTCAAGAATGTACAGTGGACTCCAATCAATCATACGGTTGCAAAATCGGTGGAAGAAATGAAATAGTTTTTGATTGGCTCTGTGTCTTTGGACACAGAGCCTTTTTATATGCAAAAGGCGCCTTCGGGAGCATACTTCCCGAAGGCGCAGAATGTTGACAGCAGACAGTCAGCGGTTGGAGCCCAGTCCAAAGCTGATGGACAGTGCGCGGTTGACCTGGGACATGGCGTCCGCATCCAGGCTGCCCATTTTTTCTTTGAGCCTGCGTTTATCAATGGTACGTATCTGCTCCAGGAGCACGACCGAATCGCGGGTCAGCCCACAGTGGCGCGAATCCAGTGCGATGTGGGTTGGCAGCTTGGATTTTTCGGTCTGGCTGGTGATGGCCGCCGCGATCACTGTCGGACTGTAACGGTTGCCGACGTCATTTTGTACGATCAGCACCGGACGGACGCCGCCCTGTTCTGAACCTACGACCGGACTCAGATCCGCATAGTAAATGTCTCCTCGTTTCACAGTATCACGCTCCGACGTTTGGTTTGATTTGACTTCGCTGTTATTGTTGCCACCTTCGACGGGCTTAATCACCCATCGAAAAAATTTTAACGTCCCTTTCATCCTATGGTGCAGGTCAAAAAATGTTCGCCAAACCTTGGACCAAATAGGAGGCTGCGGCATATACTGTATGCCTTGCCCGATAAAAGGAAGTGACTTTGATGGTATTTTTCGCGCTTTGAGGAGGTTATTTTGCAGGCAGGGAGCAGGGGAGGAGATTTTATCGTGCAGGAAAATTTCTGCACGATCTCCTGCATGCTGCCATCCCTGCCAGAGGCAGGTCAGCACAGCTTCCAGATGCTTGGGAACGAAGCTGGATAGTTTTAGAATTCTGTCAAAAAAGATAAATTTATTGATAAAAAACACTTTTGCATAGTATAAATTATATAAAAACAGAAAAAAGGCTGCCAGAAATATCCGGTTGAAAAACAGCTTGCCTGCCCCTATAATAGCCTCAGGACCTAACGAAAGGACAAACGTAAAAAATCAAAATTCTCAGGAGGCTATTTCAAAATGAAAAAATTTGTATCCATGTTTCTGGCAGTATGTGCAGTATCCAGCATGAGCGTGACTGCATTTGCACGGCAGGCCGAGGCAATCAACGTCACCTCGGACGAGGCGATCAAGCTGTCGTTCGGCGAGGAAAAATTTGAGGAACTGCTGCAGCCAGGCCAGACCTACACCTACCCACTGTACATCGAGCAGGAGGACGGCAGCGTCGTTCCGCTGACCGACGAACATCTGGAGGATGTCAGACTGCGTGCAGAGAGCAAAAACGGACAGAACAGCATCTCTTCCTTCAAGGTAGAGGAAGAGGACGACGTTTATCAGCTGGAGGTTGTGACCGAGGCTGGCTGGCCTACCGAACAGGTGGAGGTCGAGGGCGTTGTCAAAGCGGTAAAACGTTCCAATGGACAGATTGTCAGCAGCGCAGAAGCAAACCTGACCGTCGGCTATCCGACTATCAATGAAACCGCACTGGAAGGTGCAGAAAACGGCGAGTACGTCTTTATTGATGCTGCAACACCGGTGATCTCCACCGAACAGTTCGCAGAGCTCGACGAGATGACCAACGGCGACAAGGTGACCTTCACCAACGGCGTATGGCGCTACGAGGTGCGTGTATCCGGCCAGGAATCGGTCAACATGCTGCACAACGAAAAGGCAATCAAAGAGATCTCTTCCAAGTTTGAGGATCAGAACTTCAAGTATGTTTCCTTCCCGGGCGGTCCGTCCTTCTACTTCACCGGCACCATGACCATCGACGTTTCCGATGAGATGGAGGACTTCGGCGGCAACTTCTATGTGTATCGTTACCTCAGAGGCAAGCTCGAAAAGATTGATGCAGTGGTAGATACCGAGGAAGAAACCATCTCCTTTGAAACAAAGAACCTGGGCAGATTTGTCATCACCGACAAGGAGCTGGCAGACGGCACCATCGTTGATGAGAGCTTTGTGTCCCAGCCGGAAACCCCATCCGAACAGACTCCGTCCGACGAATCCACCGGCACTGTGTCCGACAACAACGACTATCAGGGCGGCAGCGACAAGGTAAATCCTGACACCGGTGCGGAAGACTATGCAGCACTTGCAGCAACCGCAGCAGTGGCAGCTCTGACCGGCGCAGCTCTGCTCAAGAAAAAAAGATAACCTCTTTTTATAATCGAAGATAAAAGTCCATCCTGTGAGGAACGCCGTTCTTGTGTCCGGAGCCGAAGGCTCTGGAAGGGGAGCGGCGTTTCTCGTGCAGGCGATTTTCTGTGGGTACGGCGGTTGACAGAAAAGGGGAAACCTTCTATAATGAAAGTGGCAATCGCTGTCAATTTTCACGGAGTTGACAGCTGTGAGTACCTTAGTTTTGTTTACAATATAAAAAACAAAGGAAAGGAAGATTCTTATGGCTTTAGAATCCGTTCAGGAATTATTTGACTTTATCGAGCAATCTCCAAGCTGCTTTCATGTTATTGACAATGTAAAAAAAGAGCTGAAAAACGCTGGTTTTGAGGAACTGTGCGAAAACAAAAAATGGGAGATCAAAGAGGGCGGCAAATACTATGTCACCCGCAACCTGTCCTCCATCATTGCATTCAAGGTTCCATCCAAGGACTTCAAGTGCTTCCACATCGTTGCCAGCCACAGCGATTCCCCAACATTCAAAATCAAAGACAATCCGGAGCAGTCGGTCAAGGGCAAATATGTTCAGCTCAACACCGAGCGCTACGGCGGCATGATCTATTCCACCTGGTTTGACCGTCCGCTGTCCGTTGCCGGACGTGTACTGGTCAAGACCGACAAGGGCGTACAGACCCGCTTGGTCAACATCGACCGCGACCTGCTGGTTATCCCGAACCTGGCAATCCACATGGACCGCACCGCTAACGACGGCATGAAATACAACCCACAGGTAAATCTCCTGCCGCTGTTCGGCGATGCAGCTTCCAAAGACACCTTCAACAAGCTGGTTGCAGAGGCCTGCGGCGTGAAGGAAGAGGACATCCTCGCAAACGACCTGTTCCTGTACAACCGCACCAAACCAGTTGTCTGGGGCGGACACAACGAGTACATGTCCTGTGCAAAACTGGACGACCTGGAGTGCGCATTCTCCTCGATGAAGGCATTCATCAAGGGCGGCCACAAAGAGAGCGTTTCGGTTTGTGCAATCTTCGACAACGAAGAGGTTGGAAGCGGCACCAAACAGGGCGCACATTCCACCTTTATGTATGACGTACTGCACCGCATCAACATGAATCTGGGCAAAAGCGAGGAGGACTACTACACCGCAGTTGCATCCAGCTTCATGCTGTCGGCAGACAACGCACATGCGCTGCATCCAAACCATCCGGCAGTCACCGACCCGACCAACCAGGTATACCTCAACGAAGGTATTGTTATCAAACACAACGCAAATCAGAAATACACCACCGATGCTGTTTCTGCTGCACTGTTCCAGAGCATGTGCAAAGAGCAGCAGGTTCCGGTACAGAACTTTGTCAACCGTTCGGACATCGCAGGCGGTTCCACACTGGGCAACATTTCCAACTCCCATGTATCGCTGAACACCGTTGACATTGGTCTGCCACAGCTGGCAATGCACTCGAGCTACGAGACTGCCGGCGTACTGGATCTGGACTACATGATCGCTGGCATGGAAGCATTTTACGACAGTGCTGTGATTGCAAACTGCGACGGCGACTACGAAGTAAGATAATACAGTTTAAAAAAGCTCCTGACGGGCAGTCAGGAGCTTTTTTTTTTATATATAGGCTTCTTTGCAGGGTAGTCCCTGCTAAACTTTGCGGGCCTCCGCGGCCCGCACCCGCGGAAACTTTCTTGTGTGAAGAAAGTTTCACAAAGAGCACACAAGGAACCACCTGGTTCCTTGACC
>NZ_CALXIN010000054.1 GCF_944388365.1 uncultured Negativibacillus sp.
CAAACGGCAGTACCGCGCTCCAAACCACATCGCTGAAGTTGACGCGGCTGTACACCATCTGCGCTCCCGCATCGTTGCGCGCCAGAAACAGCATATCCTCCACCAGCTTTTTCATGTTGGCTGCTTCCTCCTGGGTATTGAGCACCCAGCGCTGTTGATTTGCGACGGTATCCTCCTTGTGCGAGAGCAGGATGCCGGTGTTGGCAAGGATGACGGTCAACGGGGTTTTCAGCTCATGGGAAGCGTCCGCTACAAACTGCTTCTGCTGTGTCCAGGCTTTTTCCACCGGACGCACCACCCACGCGGACAGGAAAAAGCTGATGAAAAACAGCGCCACCAGTCCTCCTGCGCCGATCAGCAGAGCGGACGCCACAAAGTCGCGCATCGACTCGATCTCCTGCGTTCGATCGACAAAGGCAATCCAGCACTGGCCTTCCCGCTCCTTTGCAAGATACCGCAGACCCAATCCATGCAGTACGCCGCTGGTCTGATCCTTATTTTCCAGCTTCTGTTTGACAGCATCCACCGCCTGTGTCACGGTGTCCTCGCTGAGCCTCATGTTATCGCTCTGATAAGAAACAAGGTTGCCGTTGCTGTCCAGCACCGCGCAAAAGGAAAGCAAAAGAGGAAAGTTTTTTCTGTCTCCCATCTTATCAAATTCCAGCTTGGGAGCCGGATGCTGTCCGTCGTCAAAATAACGCTCCATTACCTTGGTGCTGTCCATCACCAGCCGGCGCTGAGTGCTGACATACAGCCCGATAAACACGATCAGCAGCACCATCGACACCAACACCATGTTGATCAGCAAAAATTTTCTGCGCAATCTTCGGGTCATATCCTCAATTCTCCTCCAGATGATAGCCTACCTTGCGGACGGTGCCGATGCCGGCACGGGAGCCCAGATAAAAGAACTTCTTGCGCAGGAAGGAGATGTAGGCTTCGACATTGTTGTCCTCCGCATTGGAATCGCTGCCCCATACCTTCACAATCAACTCCTCCTTGGACACAATGCCTTTGGGATTGGCAAGCAGGAGCTTGAGCACCTCGAACTCCTTAAAGCCCAGGCTGACCGATTTTGCACCGCAGTGCAGTGTACGGGAGGACAGCTTGAGGGTCAGATCCGCCCAGTGAATATCCTCCAACACCACATCTCCCTGACGGCGGGAGAGCGCCCGAATCCGCGCCAGCAGCTCCTCCGGCGAGAAGGGCTTGGTCATATAGTCGTCGGCGCCGCAGTCCAGACCGGTCACCTTGTCGCTGATCTCATCGCGGGCGGTCAGCATCAGCACCGGAACAGAAATATTGTTCTCCCGCAGCTTTTTGACCACCGAAAATCCGTCCATCTTGGGCAGCATCACGTCCAGTACTATGACATCGTACTGCCCGCTCAGTCCATAATCCAATCCGTCCTGACCGTCATAGACCATATCCACATTGTACCGCTGTTCCTCCATGATCTGTCCCAGCGCCTGTGCCAGTCTTTTTTCGTCCTCTACAATTAAAACTCTCATTCTCCATTTCCTTCCTGTCAAAAACGCTGTACCAATACCGTGGGATACTGCTCTTCAGGCAGATAGCCGAGCTTCTGCGCCAGATGTGCCGAAATGGGATTGTCAGCATCCCAGTCGGGATATTTTCCGCGCTGTACACCCGCATAAATCAGGGCAGCCGCTGTGTGCAGCGCATATCCTCTCTGCATCTGATCCTCGGCGGTCTGCACCTGTATGGTAAAACCGGTGTTGGAAACCAGATAGGAGGAGGCTCCGCTGAGCGGCTTTCCATCCCTGGTCAGCAAGAATCCCAGTCCGTGCCGCCGGTAGCTTTCATAATCTGTAAACTGCGAACAGAAATCGTACATCCAGGTATGGTGCCGGCTCTGCTCAAACCAGCAGCGGTCGATGGCCTCCAGCCTAGTTCCCTCCGGCAGATGCTGGGACAGATGCCGCAGCTTATTCAGCACCTGTGCATTGCGGTAAAAGCGAAACCTCTGCCGCTGATAGCGCAGCGCATCCTCGAAGATTTCCTCCGCCAGCGCAAGCCACCGGTGATCCGGCGCTATCACTAGCTGATTGGTACGCTCTCCCACCGCCTCCTGTAAAAAGCCAGCTTGCGGCTTTCCAAAAAAGAAGCGAAAATCCCCCATCATCACTGCGGCACAGCTGGGATGCTCCCGACTGTCCACCGCAAAGGATGCCGGCGACTGCTCCTGTGAAAAAGGGCTGTCAAAGCAGCAGGACAGCATCTGCCATCCTTTTTCCTTCCCTGCAATCTGTGGAAAATATCCTTTATAACGGTCATAGTCTTTTCTCTGCAATACCATCATGGCAATTTCCCTCCATGATACTATCATAGCATAAAACACTGTGCCTTTCCACGATTCTATCCTTTTTGATTGTGATTGTACGTTATCAACCTTAAAACAATCTGAAAGAATTTTTTCAGACTATTTTAAGACTATGGTTGTATTCTTTGAAGGTCATCAGGAGCACAACAAACGGAGGTTTCAAATGGCACAGAACATCTTTAAACGATATGAGAAAAAATATATGCTGACGCCGCAGCAGCATCGCTTTCTGCGGGAACATCTGCAAGGACGGATGAAGATCGACGAATATGGTCTGCACACGATTTGCAGCATCTATTTTGATACCGACGATTATGCACTCATCCGTGCCTCGCTGCAAAAGCCGGTTTACAAAGAAAAACTGCGGCTGCGCAGCTACGGCATCCCGTCCAGCTGTGACGAAACTGTCTTTCTGGAGCTGAAGAAGAAATACAAGGGCGTCGTCTACAAACGCCGTGTGGGAATGAGTCTGTCGGAGTATCGAAATTATCAATCTTCCAATCTGCGGCCCATCTGTGACGGACAGATCCTGCACGAGGTCGACTGGTTCCAGCATCTGTGGCACACCACACCTAAGGTTTTTCTTGCCTATGACCGCATCGCCATGTACTGCGAGGAGGACTCGGAGCTGCGAATCACCTTTGACCAGAACATTCGCTGGCGCGATCATCATCTCTCCCTCTCCTTTGGAGATGAAGGATATTCGCTGCTGCCAGAGGAGCATCAGAACGATGTCCTCATGGAAATCAAGATTCCTGCCGCAATGCCTCTGTGGCTGAGCGCGTTGCTCGACGAGGCGGGCATCTTCCCTACTTCTTTTTCCAAATACGGCTATTGCTATCAGCACTACATCTTCCCGCAATGGGAAAAAAATCTTGTTTTTGGAGGCAAAATCTATGCTTGATACTCTCTTTGCGAGCGTCATTTCCACAACCGTCAACTGGCAGGCCATCATCCTGTGCACCCTTTCCTCTCTGATTCTGGGTGCTGCCGCTGCCGCCATCTACTGCTACAAAAACACCTACACCAAGAGCTTTGTCGTCACGTTGGCGCTGCTTCCGGCGATGGTGCAAATTGTTATTATGCTGGTCAACGGCAATCTGGGCGCCGGCGTCGCCGTTATGGGTGCATTCAGCCTGGTGCGCTTCCGCTCCGTTCCTGGCAGCGCAAGAGAGATCGGCAGTCTGTTCTTTGCCATGGCGCTGGGCCTTGCCACCGGCATGGGATACCTCGGCTATGCGGTACTCTTCCTCCTGCTGATCGGCATTGCCAACATCCTTCTGTACAGCACCAGCTTTGCTGCTCCCAAGCTCATTGATCGGGAGCTTAAAATCACCATTCCTGAATCGCTTGACTACGAGGGCGTCTTTGACGACCTGTTTGAAAAATACACCACCCGCCATGAGCTGCTCCATGTCAAGACAAGCAACATGGGCAGTCTCTATGAACTTTGCTATCTGGTGCGCCTGAAAGATACCGGCATCAACAAAAACTTTCTGGATGAGATTCGCTGCCGCAACGGCAATCTCAACATCACCTGCGGACGGCTTTCCACCGTGCGCGACGAGTTGTAAGGCAAAGGAGGTTTCCTGCTTGTTATCTGCTTTTTCATTTCGTCGGCAGCTGGTTGTGCTGATGCTGTGCATTGCACTGCTCTGCACCGGATGCAGCCAGACTGCCGCCGTTTCCTCCACTGATACGACCGAGGAGATTACCACCGGCACTTCCGGCGACACCTCCTCTTCCGATTATTCCGACTTTGAACTGGACGACAACTACGATGCCGACAGCGCCGCCACCATCACACTGGACGGCGACACTGCTTCCAGCAACGGCACCGGCGTTTCGATCGCCGACGGCGTTGTCACCATCACCAAAGCCGGCACCTACCTCATCAGCGGCACCCTCGACGACGGTCAGATCGTCGTCAACACCGATAAAACCGAAAAGGTCTGGCTGGTGCTGGACAACGCCAGCATCAGCTGCTCGGACAGCAGCCCGATTCTGGTGCGGCAGGCCGACAAGGTCAAGGTGACACTTGCTCCGGACAGCCAGAACACTCTTTCCGATGGCGAAACCTATCTGGAGGACGAGGATAATCCCGACGCTGCGCTGTTTTCCAAGGATGACCTTGTCGTCAACGGAAGCGGCAGCCTGACCGTCAACGGCAACTATAAACACGGCATCGCCGGAAATGACGACCTCGTTATCACCGGCGGCACCTTTGACATCACCTCCAAGAGCCATGCCCTGCGCGGCAAGGACTCTGTTTCGATTCTCGACGGTACTTTCACCCTCACCTCCGAAAAGGATGGTATTCAGGCAAGCAACACCGAGGACAGCACCAAGGGTTGGGTCAAAATTGACGGCGGCAGCTTTGTCATCCGCAGTTCCGGCGACGGCATCCAAACCGAAACCGATCTGACCGTCAACGGCGGCAGCTTTGATATTATCAGCGGCGGCGGTGCAGAAAACGGATCGGAGCATACCACTGCCACCATGGGCGGCGGTATGGGCGGCGGACGCTTCCAGCGCGATGATGCCACCTTTGACGGCACCACACCGCCGGAAAAACCTGCGGATGGTGCTGCACCTGCGGATACACCGTCTGAAAATACCGCACCGGCATCCGCATCCTGATTTTAATATCTTCTTGTGGGCACACCTCGGCAGTTTTTCTCCTCACTCTTCTGCCAAGTCTCCTTCACTCGATGGTGCCCACAGCTCAAATATCCTTTCTTTCAAAAGCAAAAGCTCCCCTTTCGGGGAGCTTTTGCTTTTTGTTCTTATTCTTCTGTCTCGTTTAAGCGGACCATGTGCAGATGATCCTCCCAAACTCCATTGATTTTCAGATATTTTTTCGCCAGACCTTCCTCACGGAAACCGCACTTTCTCACCACACCAAGCGACGCCTGATTGTGCGGCATGATGTTTGCTTCGATGCGATGCAGTCCCAGCTCCTCAAAGGCGATGTGGACACACTCGTTCACCGCCTCGGTCATCAATCCGCGGCGAAGATACTCCGCGTCCAGACTGTATCCCAGAAAGCAGGACTCAAAGCAGCCCCAAACAATGTTGTTCAGTCCGATTTTGCCGATGATCTTTTCCGGCTCTTCCCTCATGGAAAGATAAAACCGAAATGACTGTGCCTGAGAGGCATTGATCTCCTCCTGCTCCAAGATGCTGCGCTGAAAAGCTTCGGTGTAAAAGGCAGGTTCACGCTGCGGCTCAAAAGGGCGCAGAAACGCCTCGTTACGCCGGTAGTAATCTGCCAGTGCCGCTGCCATGGAAATGCTGGCAGGACGCAGCAGCAGGCGTTTGGTCGTATAACAATCCTTCATTGCCGTTTTCCTCCCTAGACTTCCCGCTTTTTCTGCTTTTTCAGGTAGGCTGCCGCCTGTGCAGTGGAGGCATAACGGTCGTACTGCTGATATAGCCACTGTTCGACAGCGCCCATTCCCTCTTTTTCCAACGTCTCCATGATGAAGGTCGTCTGGTCCACCAATTCGCTGTGTTCCAGATTAAACTCTCCATACCACACCTGCAAAAGCAGGGTACCTTCCTTCTTGTCAGGGGTAAACTTATAGTTCATCCCGTTGCGGCTGCCGGTCAGCTTGTTCTCACTGGTGAAGTAGGTGATGGTGGGAACATAAAAATCCTTTACCGAGTAGTCCATCTATTTCCCTCCAAACAATTTTGCCAGCGGGCTGACCGCCTTGCCCAGATTGTCCACCGCCTCATTGAGCGCGTCGATGTCGATCTGTTCCAGAACATCCACCGCTTTTTTCAGTTCCTCCACGCTCTCCTGCATCGCAGTTTCACCCTCTTTGGTCAGGCTGTTGATGTCCTCCAGCACCTGCTGTGGATTTGCCGCGTTGACCTGTTCGAGCACCTGTTGGGCATTCTCCAGCGCCTGCTTTGCCTGCGGAGCCATCTGCTGCACCTCGGAAAGAGCGGACATCCCACGTGGGACCAGCACCAGTGCCGAAACTGCCGCGACCACCAGCACGCCTGCTGCACAGCCGGTGACCATCTTCAACAGCAATTCCACCTTCCGGTTGTGCTCCTGCTGACGTTGTACAAATTCCAAAAAGGTCTTGGACTCTTCATTTCCGTTTTCGATGACTTCTTCCATGTCTTTGATTTCTGCCAGTTTTCCCACAAAATCCGTCCTTTCCCTGATGATGTGTTTGTCGGTTGTTATTTTGCCTTCTGCTCCTTCGGAACGATCAGATTGAGCAGAATCGAGCTGATTGCCACGATGCTGACCTCCGAACGTCCAAAGATGTCGGTCATCCACTGCGGGAATCCTGCAAAGACGTTCGCTGTCTGCGGAATACCGATCGCCAGCGCGATGGACAGTCCGGCAATGAACATGCTGCGGGCGCTCAGCCCTTCGCGGGCAAGCATCCGCACGCCGGTCATTGCGATGCTGGCAAAGACGGTGATGGTCGCTCCTCCCAGCACCGGCTGTGGAATGGTGGTCAGAATCAGCGCAAATTTAGGCATCAGTGCCGCCAGAGCGACGATGCCTGCCGCCAATGTAAAGACCTTGCGATTGATCACCTTGGTGGTGGTAACGATGCCGACGTTCTGTCCTGCGGTCGCTACCGGAGAACCGCCCAGCAATCCGCCGATCATGCTGGCGATATTGTTGGCGATGACGCCGCCCGAAATTTCACCTGGAGTTGCATTGCGGTCAAATGCACCGTTTGCACTGGCCTCCAGCTGTCCCATATCCTGCACCGCATTGACCACAAAGACGATACCCAGCGCCACCATTGCGCTCGGAACAAACTCGACACCGAAATGCAGTGGCTGCGGCAGCTGAAACCATGCTGCCTCGCCAATGCCGGAAAAGTCGATCATGCTCATCGCCAGCGCCACCAGATAGCCGACCACCATGCCCAGCAGTGTAGAGGAAGCCTTGACCATGCCCTTTCCAAACTGACCGCACACAATGACGGTAGCCAGTGTAATCAGGGCAAGCAGCCAGTTTTTCATGCTGCCATAGTCGGGAGCTGTGCTGACGCCGCCCGCCATATAGTTGATGGCGGTATCATACAGCGAGATACCGATGGTGACAACCACGCTTCCGGTGACAATCGGCGGAAACAACCGGCGGATATACTTGAAAAAGACGCCGACCAAAATTCCCATCAGTGCGCCAAACAGCTGAGCACCCAGCATCGCCGCCATACCATATTGACCTACAATCGAGCTGAGCGTCGGCAGAAAGGCAAAACCGCTGCCGATCATGACCGGCAGTCCGCTGCCTACCAGTCCGCAGATGGGATAATGCTGCAAAAAGATGGCGATTGCCGCACCCAGCAGCGACGCCTGTACCATGACGATCTGTTCTTTTCCAGCAAGTCCGCCTGCACCAGCCACCAGCATCGGCATCGAGATACAGCCGACCACCATCGCGACCACATGCTGCAGCGCCATCGGCACCGCCTGTCCCAGCGAAACCTTTCCTCTTGGACTGTACAGTCCCTGACCATTGTTCTGTGTGCTTTTTTCCATAGATGTTCTCCTGTTATTTGATAGTTTGCTGCTGTTCATCCAGATCGAACACCAACGTATCCGACCGTTTTAGCAGCGAGCAGATCAGCGGAAGGTTTGCCTTGCGCAGCACTGCCGCCACCCGCTTGTGATTAAAAAGTTCCACCAGCGCCGCGCAGTAGCTCTCACTGGCGCTTTCCAGAAAGCCGACCTCATCCACTGCCGCCCAGCTTCCCGACGCTTCTGCAGCGCGGTACAGCGCCTGGGTGCCAAAGTGATCCAAAACCTCGCGGTCTGCTTTCGGCTTTCCTTTGCCGTCGCCGTAAGCCATGGGCTGCTCCTGACCGGTGCAACGGTCGCGCAGCATCACCTTGGTTGCACAGCCGCCATCATCGCGCACTGCATAGGAGCACACACCGGCATGTTCTGCGCCATCGAGCAGCCCTTCCAGCAGCAGATGCTCCAGCAGCGTTGTCTTGCCTGCGCCGCGGCTGCCGGTGATGAGCAGATGCCGCTTTTCTCCCTGCGCCAGCATCGTTTTGATCTGCTGTGTCCAGGATTGCAGCCTGTCCATTACAGCTGCTCCCAGTCACAGCCGTCGATGAGCAGCTGTGCAATCTTTTCCAGCGCCTCTTGCTCAGGCTGTCCGTAGCGGTCGAAGGAATAGCTGTCCAGATCGAGCACCGCAACAACCTTGTCCTCGCGGATCATCGGGACGACGATCTCCGAGTTGGAACCGCCGTCGCAGGCGATATGTCCCGGGAATTTGTGGACATCGGGAACCAGCTGGGTCTGTCTAGTGGCAGCTGCTGTACCGCAGACACCGCTGCCCACCTTGATGCGGCGGCAGGCCGGTTTGCCCTGGAAGGGACCGAGCACCAGCTCTCCCTCCTTCATCAGATAAAAGCCTGCCCAGCTGACCTCCTTCCACGCCTCAAAGATGGCGGCGGAGGCATTGGCAAGGTTTGTTATCAAATCTTTTTCCCCTGCAATCAGGGCGCGAACCCGCATCACTGCCCAGCGGCAGGCATCCTCGCGGGAGGTAAAATTGACCGGTTTCTGTTCCATAGTTTGCTCCTTTCCAGCTGCAAAACAATTTCGTTTTTTTAATTCTAATCGAGAGCAACGCTTTTGTCAAATCGGCGGTTAAAAAAAGGCGGTCAGCAAAAGCTGACCGCCTTTTTGATGGCACATACGCCTGTGAAATCTTATTTGCCCAGCAGTTTGCAGGCTTCCTCAACGATGTTTGCTGCACGCAGACCAAACTCGGTGATGAGGTCGCCGCCAGGACCGGAGTGACCAAATTCGTCATGAACGCCCATCTTGACCACTTTGCAGCCGATGCCGTTCTCGCAGACTGCTGCACAGACTGCATCGCCCAGACCGCCGATGACCGAATGTTCCTCGATGGTGATCACCTTGCCAGTCTCGGATGCTGCTTTGCAGATCAGCTCCTCATCGAGCGGTTTGATGGTGTGGATGTTGATGATTCTGGCGTCGATGCCCTTTTCCTCCAGCATCTTGCCTGCTTCGATCGCCTCTGCTACCATCAGTCCGGTGGCAACGACGGTCACATCTTTACCTTCGCGCAGAACGATGCCTTTGCCCAGCTCAAAATGGTAGGTTTCCGGATCGTTAAATACCGGAACTGCCATTCTGCCAAAGCGCAGATAAACAGGTCCGACGTACTGAGCAGCTGCACGGACAGCGGCTCTTGCCTCTACGTCGTCGGCAGGATTGATGACAACCATGCCAGGGATGGTGCGCATCAGAGCGATATCCTCGCAGCACTGATGGGTCGCGCCGTCCTCACCGACCGAGATACCTGCATGAGTTGCACCGATCTTGACGTTCAGGTGTGGATAGCCGATCGAGTTTCTGACCTGCTCAAACGCTCTTCCTGCTGCAAACATAGCAAACGAGCTTGCAAATGGGATCATGCCTGCCGCTGCAAGACCGGCTGCCACGCCCATCATATTGCCTTCAGCGATGCCGCAGTCGATAAAACGCTCCGGACATGCTGCTTTAAATTTTGCTGTCTTGGTAGCGCCTGCAAGGTCTGCATCGAGCACTACCAGGTTTGGAATTTCTGCCGCCAGCTCAGCCAGTGTCGCGCCGTAGCTGTCGCGGGTTGCAACCTTTTTGATCTCTGCCATCGTTTCAATCCCCCTCCATTACTTTTCAAGCGCAGCCAGCTGCTCGCCCAGTTCCTTCATCGCAATTTCGTACTGTTCGTCGTTCGGTGCGGTTCCATGCCAGGAAGCCTGATTCTCCATGAAGGAAACGCCCTTGCCCTTGACGGTTTTTGCGATGATTGCGGTTGGCTTGCCCTTGACGGTGCAGGCCTCTTTGTAAGCTGCTTCGATCTGGTCAAAGTCGTGGCCGTCGATGTTGATGACATGGAAGCCAAACGCCTCAAATTTTTTGTCGATCGGATAAGGGGACATAACGTCTTTGATGTTGCCGTCGATCTGCAGACCGTTGTTGTCTACCAGCACGCACAGGTTGTCCAGCTGGTAATGAGAAGCAAACATGGCAGCCTCCCAAACCTGGCCTTCCTGAATCTCACCGTCGCCCAGCATCGCATAGACACGGTAGTCCGCACCGGTCAGCTTGGCAGCCTTTGCCATGCCGCAGGCAGCAGAGATGCCCTGTCCGAGCGAACCGGAGGACATATCCACGCCAGGGATTTTTTTCATGTCAGGGTGACCCTGGAGTCTGGAACCGATCTTACGCAGAGTTTTCAGTTCCTCCACTGGAAAGAAGCCGCGGTGTGCAAGTGTTGCATACAGCGCCGGTGCAACGTGACCTTTCGAGAGGACGAAGCGATCGCGGTCCGGCTTATTGGGATTCTGCGGATCAACATTCATCTGAGAAAAATAAAGATAGGTCATGATGTCTGCGGCGGACAGAGAGCCGCCCGGATGACCGGATTTTGCACAGTGGGTCCCTTCGATGACACCCATGCGCACCTTGCACGCTGTGATAGACAGCTCTTTTTTCAAATTGCTGTTCATGTTGTGGGATCATTCCTTTCCGTTTGCTCTATAATCTCATACAATCTTAGCGATTATATGTTTGTTGCAGATAGCAGATAAAATCAGATACAGCTCCATTTTCGCACGAATCGGCGATAAAATCAACCTCTTTTTGCAGATTTGGGTCGCCGCTTTTGGGAACCGCCGAAAAATCGGCGATCTGAAGCATCGGCTGATCGTTTTCGCGGTCACCGATGGCAGCTGTTTTGCACAGTCTCATCGCCTTCTGAATCATCTTCATGCCGCGTCCCTTGTCCACGCCGTCGGTCACCAGCTCCAGATAGAAGGCGTCGCTCTGCACCGGATAAAATCCCTGCGGATTTTTTCCTTCGATGTAGGCGCGCACGGTAGGAATCTGCTCCGGCGGGATAATCAGCACCACCTTATGCCAATGCTGCGGACCGTCCTGTTCGGAATAATATTTGCAGCAGTCCTCCCGCTCATACATCGCCTTGCGCTCTGCCACGCCCTGAATCGACTCGTCTCCCCAGCGGATCACCCAGTAGTTGTCCGGCTCGACCAGCATTGCACCGATCTGCAGAAAGCGTTCGAGCAGCTCAAAAACAAACGGGCGCACATGGTCGGGAAGCTGCGCTTCAAACAGCACCTCGCCGGTCTGCTGGGAATAGATATAGCTGCCGTTGATGGTAATGATTGGCGCATTGACCGTCACCTGCGGCAAAATTTCTCCCAGCGCACATTTTGGGCGTCCGGTACACAGCGTAAAGCTGCCGCCCAGCTGCTGAAACTGCCGGATTGCTTCCAGATTGTTCTTTGGAATATAGCTCAGTTCTGCCAGCGTTCCGTCAATGTCCGAGACCAGCAGCAGCCCTTTAAAATTCGGTTTGTCCATCGTCGTCCTCCTCTTTGGGTTTGAGCGTCTTTAAAAATGCGGTAAAGTAATCCGGCAGCGGCGACTCAAAATAGAGCCGCTCGCCGGTGATCGGGTGGTCAAAGCCCAGCGCTCTGGCATGCAGACACTGTCCTTCCAGGCGTTTGATCGGCCGTTTGGGACCGTACACCTCGTCTCCTGCGACCGGATGGCCCAGATAGGCCAGATGGACGCGGATCTGATGGGTGCGTCCTGTTTCCAGCCGGCAGCGCAGATGGGTAAAGCCATCGTAACGGCGCAGCACCTCAAAGTGGGTGATTGCCTCTTTTGCACCGGCAAGACTGCCGTCGGGCAGGCGGCAGTCGGTGCGTACCGCCATCTTCTGCCGATCCTTTGGACTGCGTCCGATCGGAAGGTCGATGCAGCCCTCCTCCTCTTTGACGTTGCCGTAGACCACCGTTTCATAAAAGCGGTCAACCGAATGTGCCTGAATCTGTCGGCTCAGTCCCCGATAGCTTTCGTCGTCCTTTGCGCAGACCAGCAGACCGCTGGTGTCCTTGTCGATACGGTGGACGATACCCTGCCGTTCGATGCCGTTGCAGGCTGTAAACATTGTTGATCAT
>NZ_CALXIN010000055.1 GCF_944388365.1 uncultured Negativibacillus sp.
GTATCTTTTATAACATAGAAGGCGTCTGCCGTTTGATTCAGAACGCCATCCCCTTTTAACCGTACAGCGTTAAAACAGGGGAATGATTTAGAGCATACTCGAAGGAGGAAGCTATGAACATTCAGGAAATCAGAGAACTTGCAAAGATCATGCAGGAAACCGGACTGACCTCCGTGCACCTGACCGAAGGTGCGCTGGACATCAAGATGGAGCGCGGCGGCGCTGTTGTATCGACAGTATCGCCGGCACCAATGCCGGTCGAAGCCGCTGTTTTGCCGCAGCCGATTCCGGCTCCGGCAGTTCAGCAGCCGGTCGAGGAAGCACCAGCTGCTTCCAGCATCGATTTTAACCATATCACCGAGGTCAAATCTCCGATGGTCGGCGTCTTTTATGCGGCGCCGTCGCCGGACGCACAACCGTATGTCCAGGTCGGTTCCAAGGTCAAGAAGGGCGACGTGCTGTGCATCATCGAAGCGATGAAGCTGATGAACGAGATCACCGCCGAACAGGACGGCGAGATCGTCGACATCTGCGTCAACAGCGGCGAGGTCGTCGAATACTCTCAGACCTTGTTTAAAATCTTTTAATCGGGGAGGAAGCATCAGTGACACAGGAAGAAATCAAACAGATCCTCCCGCACAGGGACAATATGTTGCTGATCGATGAGGCAGAGATCTGCCACGATCAGCTTGATGAAAACGGTCAGCCGACCACCTGCACCGGCGCCTACACCATCACCGGTGAGGAGTGGTTCTTGAAGGGACACTTTCCAGGTAATCCGGTAGTTCCAGGCGTCGTGCTGTGTGAGATGATGGCACAGGCCTGCTGCGTACTGCTGGCAGGCAGAATCGAAGGAAAGGTGACTCCGTACTTCACCAGCCTTGACAAGGTCAAATTCAGAAACAAGGTGCTGCCTGGGGATAAACTGGAGATCCAGTGCAAGCTGCTCAAGGTAAGAGAGCCATTTTATTTTGCACAGGGCAAGGGCTATGTCGGCGGAAAGCTGTGCGTTTCCGGCGAGTTCTCCTTTGCCTGCATCAAGGAGCAGTAGAACGATCACTGCGGGATGGAGGAAAAGCGAATGTTTTCAAAAATTCTGATTGCAAACCGCGGAGAGATTGCGGTCCGCATCATCCGCGCCTGCAAGGAGATGGGCATCTCGACGGTGGCAGTCTTTTCCGAGGCGGACCGCGAGGCACTGCACGTCAGCCTTGCCGACGAGAGCTACTGCATCGGTCCGGCACCGGTGGGCGAAAGCTATCTGAACATGGCAGCCATCATCTCGGCAGCCATCTGTTCGGGAGCACAGGCCATCCATCCCGGATACGGACTGCTCTCGGAGAATGCGCGCTTTGCTGCGCTGTGTGAGGAGTGCAACATCACCTTTATCGGACCAAAGTCCGAGACCATCGCCAAGACCGGCGACAAGGACGAGGCGCGCAAGACGATGCGTGCCGCAGGTGTTCCGGTCATCCCGGGCTGTGACGTGGTCGCAAGCATCGAGGAGGCAAGGGAGCAGGCGGAGCAGATCCGCTTTCCGCTGCTGCTCAAGGCCCCTGCCGGCGGAGGAGGCCGCGGCATCCGCCTGGTCAAGGAGATGTCCGAGCTGGAAAACGCCTACCAGAGTGCCTCCCGCGAGGCGCTGAGCGCCTTCGGCGACGGCGGACTGTACATGGAAAAATATCTGTATCCGGCAAAACACATCGAGATGCAGATTTTGTGCGACCACTACGGCAATGTGGTCTGCCTGGGCGAACGCGAGTGTTCGATTCAGCGCAAAAACCAGAAGCTCATCGAGGAATGTCCCTCCAGTGCTATCGACCACAAGACCAGAGAAAAGATGATCGACGTGGCGACCAAGGCTGCCAAGGCGGTGGACTACCGCAATGCCGGTACGGTGGAATTTCTGATGGATAAAGACGGCAGCTTCTACTTTATGGAGATGAACACCCGTCTGCAGGTGGAACACACCGTCACCGAGATGGTCACCGGCTACGACCTGGTCAAATGGCAGATCCGCATCGCTGCCGGTCAGAAGCTAGGCTTTGAGCAGAAGGACGTTCACCTGAACGGTCATGCCATTGAGTGCCGTATCAACGCAGAAAATCCGGAGCTGAACTTCCGTCCAAGCTGCGGTAGAGTCACTCTGCTGCACGTCCCAGGCGGTCCATGGGTGCGGTTTGATACAGCGCTGTATCAGGATTACTTTGTGCCGCCGTACTACGATTCGATGATCGGCAAGCTGATCGTCTTTGCCAAGACCCGTGAGGAGGCCATCCGCAAATTGCAGGCGGCGCTGTGCGAGCTGGTGATCGAGGGAGTCGACCACAACAGCCAGCTGCACATGGAGCTGTTAAACGATCCTGCGTTCAAGGCGGGAGACTATTATACCGACTTTATGGCCAAGAGAGGTCAGTAATCAGATTATGTTGTGCAGGGCGCCCGAAAGTTAGAGGGCGCCCGAGGAAGAGAGGACCTGCATGCTTTCGAAAAAACTGTTCCAGAGACCGAAGAACGATCTGGAAAACTATGGACGGGCGTCCCGCGAAATCCATCCGGCCGTACCGGATGAGCTGTGTGTGTCCTGTCCGGAATGTAGAAATATCCTGTTTGCCAGTGTCATGAGCACACAGTTTTATACCTGTCCCAAGTGCGGACATCTGTTCCGCCTCAATGCCCGCCAGCGCATCGACATGATTGCCGACCAGGACAGCTTTGTCGAGCACGACCGCGGAATGAAAGCCCAGAATCCGCTGGATTTTCCAGGCTATGACAACAAACTGCGCCGCGCCGTGGTGGACAGCCATGAAAACGACGGCGTAGTCTGCGGCGAATGTACCATCGGTTCGTACCGCTGCTGCCTGTTTGTGATGGAGGCGGGATTCATGATGGGCAGCATGGGCTCGGTGGTCGGCGAAAAGATCACCCGCCTGTTTGAGTATGCCACCGAACATCATCTGCCGGTCATCGGCTACACCGTTTCGGGCGGAGCGAGGATGCAGGAAGGCATCCTTTCGCTGATGCAGATGGCAAAGACCAGCGGCGCAGTCAAACGCCACAGCGATGAGGGCAACCTCTATGTCACCTTCCTGACCGACCCAACCACCGGCGGCGTGTCGGCCAGCTTTGCGATGGAGGGAGATATCATCCTTTCCGAGCCAGGAGCGCTGATCGGCTTTGCAGGCCCTCGTGTCATCGAGCAGACTATCCGCCAGAAGCTGCCGGAAGGATTTCAGCGTGCGGAGTTTCTGCTGGAGAAGGGCTTTGTCGATGCCATTGTCGAGCGTCCGCAGCAGAAGGAATATCTGACCCGCGTGCTGGCGCTGCATGGCGCGCCTCAGAAGGAGCAGACACAGGAGGTGGCAGAAGATGGAAGCCTATAAACGTGTAGCGGCTGCCCGCGCCAAGGGCCGTCCAAGCGGCGCGGATTTTATCCGGAACGTTCTGGAAGGATTTATGGAATTTCACGGCGACCGCCGCTTTGGAGATGACGGTGCAGTGATTGCCGGCGTGGGCTGGCTCAATGATATGCCGGTGACTGCCATCGCCATCGACCGCGGCAAGGACACCAAGGATAAGATTAAAAGAAACTTTGGTTCTGCACATCCCGAAGGCTACCGCAAGGCGCTGCGCCAGATGAAGCTGGCGGAAAAGTTTGGACGTCCGGTCGTATGTTTTGTTGATACCTCCGGTGCTTACTGCGGCATCGGCGCCGAGGAGCGCGGACAGGCGCAGGCCATTGCCGAAAACCTGATGGAGATGATGACCCTCAAGGTGCCGGTCATTTCGATTCTCACCGGCGAAGGCGGCAGCGGCGGCGCGCTGGGACTGGCGGTTGCCGACGAGGTATGGATGCTGGAAAATGCAGTTTACTCGGTCATCTCGCCCGAAGGCTGTGCCAGCATTCTGTGGAAGGATGCTTCCAAAACCAAGGAGGCTGCGGAGTGTCTGAAGCTGACCGCTGAGGAGCTGCTCCGGCTGCATGTTGTCGAGCGCGCCATCCGAGAGCCGAAGGACTCCAAGGAAGGCTTTGAGCGGGTATATGCGCGGCTGAGAAAGGATCTGTACAGCGCGTTCAGTCAGGGAAAACGCCTCAGCCCGCAGGAACTGACCGAGCGCCGTTACCAGAGATTTCGCAGGATGGGAGCGTTTACAGAATGATTAGAATTGTAACCGACAGCACCGTCAATATTACCAGAAAGCGGGCAGCACAGCTGGGACTGACCGTTCTGCCGATGGGCTACACCGTCAACGGACAGCGCTATCTGGAGAGCTTCACCGACTGCAACGGCAACTTTGAGGCGCTGCTGCAGAATAAAAACTTTGTGACCAACCAGGTTTCGGTCGAAAGTTTTGTTTCAGCCTTTTCCGAGCTGGTGCGCCGCGGCGACCAGGTGCTGTGCATCGTCATTTCGTCGCGCCTGAGCGGCACCTACCGCAGCGCCTTTGCAGCGGCAGCACAGATCAACGCCACCTATGGCGGAGAGGAAAAGGTGATCGTGGTGGATTCGCTGTGTACCGCCGGCGGTATGCTGCTGCTGTGTCAGCAGGCAATCGCTCTGGCAGGACAGGGAATGGGTCTGCAGGAGCTTGCCCAGCGTGTTGAGGAGGAGCGCAAACGCATCAGCGTGGTATTTTCGCTCGACAGCATGGATGCACTGCGCCGCAGCGGACGCATCGGCATTGTCCGCCAGTCGGTCAGCACCATTTTGAATCTGCGCCCGCTGCTGTGCTGCAAGGACGGCGCAGTAGTTTCGCTGGGAAGTGCACGAGGCAGAAACGAACAGATCAACGCCCTGGTGCGAACCATCGAAACAGCACCGGAACGCATGATTATCAATGGTTCCAGCACAAGTCCGGCGCTTGCACAGCTGCAGCGGGAGCTGGAAGTTCACTTTGCACAGGTTCCGCTGGAGCATCACGGTGTAGGACCGGTATTGGGACACCATCTGGGAATGGGTGTTCTGGCAGTGAGCTGGATTGACAAAGAATAAAAGCAATAAAAATGAGCTGCTTTCCAAACGGAAAGCAGCTCATTTTTATTGCTTTGCAGCTTATCGGTTGTAACGGTCCATCCAGATGTCGGCGATGGACAGCGCCTCATACAGACCGTCGCGTTCGGCCTTGTTGAGGATGCGCTCTTTCAGCGGCAGACTCTCGTCGGTGGAGATCAGCTGTACCACGACCTTGCTGGCCATCGGCAGCCCCATCTCCTCCTTTTGGCTCTTAATCTGCAGATGGGCAACACACTTGTCTCCCATGCTGCCATAGTAGAGTGTTTCTCCGCTGCGCACCAGCGGTCTTCCTTTATACCTCAAAAATTCCTGTGGCATGACAAAACTCCTTTCGTGGTTGTGCAACCCTTTGCCTGTACAGACAAAAAAGCGGACAGCCACCCATGGCTATCCGCAACGCCTTTTTGCAGCAAAGTCCTGTCACTGATTGTGCAAACATAATCGAACAGGTCCTAGTCGTTTAAGTAGGATTTGACCAGGATCTGCAGCAGCTCATCGCGGTCGATCCGGCGGATCAGACTGCGTGCGTTGTTGTAGGTGGTGATATAAGTCGGGTCCTCCGAAAGAATGTAGCCGACAATCTGGTTGATCGGGTTATAGCCCTTCTGTCTGAGTGCGTCATAGATGACGGTCAGCGTTTTTTTGATTTCCTTTTCCTTGTCCTCGTGCAGCGAAAAAGAGATCGTTGGTTCGTGCATATATGATACCTCCGCTCCCCGAGTTTTCCTGCAAATGTCTAAAAAAGTGCAGTAGACAAAAAAGACAGGTACACACGGGTTTGATTTTGGTCTGCGATATTTTTATAACACGAGAATATCATACCGCAAATACGAAGTTTTTTCAACCAATCCCAGGAATTTTATTAGAATGTTTACATCGACATCGCCTGATTCTATATAAATTGCATAAAAACAAAGGGCGAATATCGTTGTATTATGGATACTTATGCTTCTGGATAGTTGCCCAGAAATTGCAGATAATCAATGTCGTGTTTTAAGTTTGCAAGCGCTGTCTGCACCCGTTCCTCCTGCAGATTGCCCGAAAAATCCCAGTAAAACATAAACTCAAACGGGCTGTCGGGAATAGGACGGGACTCAAGCTTCAGGAGGTTGATCTTCTGGTCGGCAAAGCGGGACAGTGCTCCGTAGAGTGCACCGGCCTCGTGTTTGACGCGGACGATCAGGCTGATGCGGTTGCAGTCGGGATGTTCGACCGGCTGCTTTGCCAGCACCACAAAGCGGGTAAAATTGTCGCGCCGGTTCTGGATGGCTTCGCACAGAATCTTCAGCCCGTACATCTGCGCACATTCCCGTGAGCCGATGGCAGCAAGGGAGGGATCACCCTGCTCTGCCACAAATTTGGCGGAAGCAGCCGTGTTGGAATAGGGATGGGCGCCCATCTGCGGATGTGCCTTAAAAAAGTCGGAGCATTGATGCAGCGCCTGTTCGTGGGAATAGACGCTGCGAATCTGGTCAAGCTGGGCGTCGGGCAGAACCAGCAGCGAATGTTCGATCTTGACCTTGACGGTGCCGACAATGTAGAGGTGATACTGCAGCATCAGGTCGTAGTTGTCGGTGACCGAACCAGCCAGCGTGTTTTCGATCGGGATGATGCCGTAGCGCTGTTCCCCTTGGCTCACCGCCTGAAATACGTCCTCAAAGTGAGGATAGAAGGTGATGTCCGGCGTGTCGAATACGTCCAGACAGGCACGGTTAGAGAAAGCACCTGCCACACCCTGACAGGCAACCTTGGCAGGAGAGGAGGGGTCCTGCTCGTTGTTTCGGACGATGCGTTCGATCTCCTTCATCACTGCACCTCCTTGCTGCCAAGCACCAGATCCATCAGCGCAATCGCGGCGGCTGATTCAATGCAGGGGACGGCACGGCGAACGATACAGGGATCATGGCGTCCGGTGATCGAGAGGGTGACCTCCTCGCCGGTGCGGAAGTTGACCGTCCGCTGGCTCTGGGAGATGGAAGGAGTGGGCTTAATCACCGCTGAGAAGAGCAGCGGCATGCCGTTGGTGATGCCGCCGAGGATGCCTCCATTATTGTTGGTGGCAGTGCGGACGTTTCCGTCCTGCATACAGAACGGGTCGTTTGCCTGGCTGCCGGAAAGCTCTGCAAAAGAGAAGCCCAATCCAAACTGAACGCCCTTGACCGCGGGAATTCCGAAGGTCAGCGAGGCGATCTTGCTTTCTACACAGTCGAACATCGGGTCGCCGATACCGGCAGGCAGTCCGGTGGCAGCACATTCGATGGTGCCGCCTACCGAGTCGAGCTGTTCGCGGCGTTGAGAGATCAGCTCCTGCATCTGTTCTCCGGCGGCATCGTCGAGAACAGGGAAAAACTTCTGTCCCATTCCGCGCAGGGTATCCGCCGAGAGGGAGACAGGGTCAAAGCTCTGGTCCTTGATGCTGCCGACCGAGGCGATGTGCGCGCCTATCTCGATGCCGCGCGCCGCCAGATACTGCTTGGCGATGGCGCCGGCAAAGCACAGCGGCGCGGTCAGTCTGCCGGAAAAGTGTCCGCCGCCGCGGATGTCGTTGCAGCCGTGGTAGCGCACATAGCCGGTGTAATCGGCGTGACCTGGGCGGGCGACCGAGCGCAGCTGGTCATAGTCCTTGGACTGGGTGTTGGTGTTCTCAATCAGCGCGCAGATGGGCGTCCCACAGGCAATCAGCCGGTCAGGACAGTCCGGATCGGGCAGCAGACCGCTTTGAATCTGTGGAAAATCCTTTTCCAGACGCGGCGTGTCGAGCTTGCCGCCTTTGGAGCTGCGGCGCGCCATAAAGGAGAGCAGCTGCGGAAAGTCGATCACGGTGCCCGCTGGAACGCCGTCGATGACAATGCCGATGCCGCGGGAATGGCTCTCGCCAAAGATGGACAGTTTGAGGTTATGCCCCCAGGTCGATGACATGAACATCTCCTCCTAACGCTTGAAAGTCCTTGTAAAAATGGGGATAGGATTTGCTGACGCACAGCGGGTCGCGGATGACCACCGGCTCTTTGCAGACCAGCGACGCTACTGCCATCGACATGGCGATGCGGTGGTCGTTAAACGAATCGACCGTTCCGCCGCGAAGCTGTGGTTTGCCGCAGAGGATCAGTCCGTCGGCAAGCTCGGTGACGTCGGCGCCGATGGCGCTCAGACACTGGTACATCGCGTGCAGACGGTCGCTCTCCTTGATGCGCAGACGGCCCGCATTGACGATGTGGGTCTCTCCCTGAGCGACCGCCGCAACTACCGACAGAACAGGGATGATGTCGGGAATCTGTGCGCCGTCGATGGTGATTGCTTTGAGCGGCGCAGGAGTGACGGTGACGCTGTGACCCTCGGTGGTGACCTGTGCGCCCATCTGTGCAAGGAGGTCGGCGACGGCACGATCTCCCTGTAAAGACTGTAAATCCAGACCATGGACGGTGAGCGGATGGTTTCCGATGGCGCCTGCGCACAGCCAGAAGGCAGCGTTGCTCCAGTCGCCCTGTGCTTCCAGCTGACCAGGAGTACGGTACTGCTGATTGCCAGGGATGTCCCAGCCGTTTTCCACAGGATGGACGGTGATATCAAACAGTTCCAGCACCCGCAGTGTCATGTCCACATAGCCTTTGGATTGCAGCGGAGAGGTCAGGCGAATCTGGCTGTCCTCGTGCAGCAGCGGCAGTGCAAACAGCAGGCCGGTGATGTACTGGGAGCTGATATCTCCCGAAAAGGAGAAGCAGCCGCCCTGCAATTTGCCGTCCAGCTCCATCGGCAGCCAGTCGCCGTTATCGGGAAGCGAGAAGGTGACTCCGTGCTGCTCAAGCTGCTGAAGCAGCGGCTGCATGGGACGCTGCGCCAGCCTTCCGTGACCAATAAAGCGCGCAGACTGTCCCAGCGCCGCCATCACCGGCACCAGAAAGCGCAGTGTCGAGCCGGATTCGCCGCAGTCGCAGTCGATACGCTCCGCATTGTGCTGTCCGATGCCCTCCACCAGAATGTTGTCGTCGCCAAAGGTGACAGCAGCGCCGGCAGTCTCCATCACACGAGCAGTGGCGCGGATATCCTCCGAGAGGGTGCAGCGGCGGATGAGGCTGGAGCCATTGCTCAGCGCACAGGCCAGAATCAGCCGGTGCAGGTCGGACTTAGACACCGGCGCAAGCAGCTCACCGGCAAGCTGACCATGGACAGCATAGTTTAACATGGAAGTTCCCCCTTCAGAATGGTTTCCAGCTCGGCGGTGTCCATCGGCAGGATGTCGGCCTTGCCTGCGGTGGAAACAAGGATCAGACGGATGGTGCTGCCGCTGCGTTTTTTGTCGTGCAGGCAGCTTTCGGCAAGCTCGGAGAGCGCACCGTCATAGTGGAAAGGCAGATGATACCGCTCCAGCACGCTGCACAGGCGGTGCAGCAAGGCGGCATCGCAGCGTCCAAGCTTCATTCCCAGACGGGTGATGAGCACCATTCCCATCGCCACACCCTGCCCGTGAGAAACGGCGTGGTTAGTCACCTTTTCGATGGCATGACCCAGCGTGTGACCGTAGTTTAAAATCATGCGGATGCCGGTGTCGTGTTCGTCCTGTTCCACCACCTGACGCTTGATGTCCACACAGTAGGCGACGATCTCCTCCAGACGCTCCTGAATATCACAGCTTTCCAGTAGCTGCAAAAACTCCTCGCTCCAGATCATCGCGTACTTGATCATCTCCGCACAACCGTCAGCAAAGATTTCCGGCGTCAGGGTGGAGAAGGTGTCAGGGTCGCACACCACCAGCGACGGCTGATGGAAGGCGCCGATCAGATTTTTGCCCGCTGGGATGTTGACCGCTGTCTTGCCGCCGACCGACGAGTCGATGGCAGCGAGGAAGGTGGTCGGAATCTGGACAAAGCGGATGCCGCGCAGATAGGTAGCGGCAGCAAATCCGACCAGATCGCCGGTCACACCTCCGCCGAGTGCAACCAGAAAATCGGAGCGGGTGATATTATTTTGGATCAGGAAATCATAGATATGAAGCAGAACCTCGTGCGACTTGGAGTCCTCGCCGTGAGGGAAGACAAAGGTGCAGACCGAAAAGCCTGCCTGTTTGAGCGACTGAACCACCGGTTCGAGGTAGAGCGCAGCAACGTTGTCGTCGGCGATGACGGCAGCGGTAGCTTTGGAAGGTTCAAATACATTGGCGCACAGTGCGCCGCAGCGGGCAAGAGAGCCTTTTTCAATCAATACGTCATACTGGACGCTTGCGTGGACGGTGACGGTTTTCAAGGGAACACAGACTCCTTTCGATACGGGTTAGAGGGAAGAGGTCCAATTCTGTCCTTGATATAGGGACAAAATTGGACCAAACGTGCGGATGAATTTGTCCTTACAGCAAAGACAAAATCGGATTAGTCCATCTGTTTTCCGAAGAAGGTGACGGTGCGTTTGACGTCCTGCATAACCTCGTCGAACTGGTCCGGTGTCAGCGACTGTGCACCGTCGCACAGAGCCTCTTCAGGGTGGTCATGTACTTCGATGATCAGACCGTCTGCACCGACAGCGATAGCAGCCATCGACAGCGGATGTACCATCCAACGGATACCGGAAGCGTGGCTTGGGTCGACGATGACCGGCAGATGGGACTGCTTTTTGATGATCGGAATAGCGGAGATGTCCAGGGTGTTGCGGGTAGCGGTCTCGAAGGTACGGATTCCGCGCTCGCAGAGGATGACGTTTTTGTTGCCGCCAGCCATGATGTATTCAGCGCTCATCAGCAGCTCCTCGATGGTGTTGGCAAGGCCGCGTTTGAGCAGGATTGGCTTGTTTACCTTGCCAAGCTCCTTGAGCAGCTCGAAGTTCTGCATGTTGCGGGCGCCAACCTGGATGACATCGACATTTTCAAACAGCGGCAGATGAGCAGCGTTCATGATTTCGGTGACAATCGGCAGACCGGAGGTCTTTTTTGCCTCGAGCAGGTACTCGATACCTTCGGCACGAAGTCCCTGGAAAGCGTATGGAGAAGTACGTGGTTTGAACGCACCGCCGCGCATCAGTCCTGCGCCCGAAGCTTTGACTGCTGCAGCAACAGCGGTCATCTGCTCACGGCTTTCTACCGAGCATGGGCCGGCGATGACCTGGAAGTGTCCGCCGCCGATCTTGCGTCCGCTGACATCAACGATGGTGTCGTCTGGATGGAACTTGCGGTTTGCATTCTTGTATGGTTCCTGAATACGTTTTACCTCAGCGACGATGTTCATCGACTTGATGTCGTCGGTGTCCAGACGGGAGGTATCACCGATCAGGCCGAGGATGGTTTCATGGACGCCGCGGATCTCCTGAACCTGCAGGTCCATTTCCTCGAAACGGCGGATCATTTCGTTGACTTTATCAGGGGCAGTATCTTTTTTCAAAACAATAATCATGGTAAAACAAATCCTTTCTGTGTGTACGGTCTAAAACAAAAAAGCCGATGCTTTTGTTCTCCAAAAGCATCGGCAGATTTTAAACCAGAAATATTTTTCAGGAAAATCCTTTTTGCAGTCAGTCGGCCGAATTAGATACAGGCCGCTGCCATCAACCGTTTTCTTTTGGCAGTCATCTTTAATTTTGCATGACAAAATCGCTCTGTGCAAAAGCCAAAGCTAAAAAAGTATGCAAAATAAAAGGCTGTCATCTGATTGCGGTTCATAAAAAAGTCCTCCTGTTCCGGCATGTGTTTTTCGCGCCGGAATAACGATGTAAAAAATATACGCCTGAATGAGCAATCTGTCAAGTACTTTTGCTAACAAAAGCAAAATATTGACATTTTTCATACAAAAAAGGCTGCAGAATGTAAAAAAAGGAGAAAGAGGCTTGCCGAAGGAAGTAATTCTGAATAGAATGTGAATTTCTTTTTGTAATAATTGACACTTTTTTGCAGAAGCTTTATAATATGGTTTGCGTGAAATTATAGCACGCTAATAAATAGGAAAGTTTTAGCAGAAAAAATACAGTTTGCGATGTTGGCTTACAGCAGAGACTGTCAGGGCCTAACAAGACAAATCACAACTTTTAAAAAGGCTGCATTTTTGGCTTAGTTAAGCCAAAATAGCGGCCCTTTTCAGAGGAATGACGGGAGAGAAAACAGTGGAAAAAAACGTGGGAATTGATATTGGCTCTACAACAGTTAAGGTTGTGGTTATGGAAGGGGAGAAGATCCTGTACAGGATC
>NZ_CALXIN010000056.1 GCF_944388365.1 uncultured Negativibacillus sp.
AGGCAATTTTGCCCAATCCTTTATGGGCAAAAAGAGCAAACTCCTGATTGAAAACTTGTTTTCAATCTAGCTTTCTTTCAAAAAGCTCGTGGTGTCCAGAGGCAAAGCCTTTGGCCGCACTCCGCAGAGTGCGGAACACCTTTATCGTCAGGAGCATTTAGGAAAGTGTGAAAACCCTTTGCGATAGAAAGGGTTTTCACAAACTTCCGATTCGCACAAACTATCCCTCAAAAATTATCCGGTGGATGATTTTTGACGGTAGATAGCATCGCTTTTTTTGCTTGCCATGCCG
Source organism: uncultured Negativibacillus sp. (assembly GCF_944388365.1). Classification (GTDB taxonomy): domain Bacteria; phylum Bacillota; class Clostridia; order Oscillospirales; family Ruminococcaceae; genus Negativibacillus. The sequence goes on from NZ_CALXIN010000056.1 coordinate 293, forward strand.
CAATGCAATTATCTTTGCAGGAAAGTCCCTGCAACGACCGCACCTCTGCTTTCTGCGTTGTCTTGCTTTTCTGTGTGCGGTCCCGAGAATGGACAAAGTCCATTCTCCGAACTTTTGTGTAGCACAGATACTCCCTCGGGAACTTCGCAAGGCGAAGTTCTCTCCCCCTGTCTGCTCCGGCAGCGGGAGGATGTCAGGTCACTCCCGTGCTGCTTCGGGCAGTAGGTACTTACGTTGAGCGCAGCTTCTACCGTTACAGTGGGGTTTCAAAAGGGGTCATACTTGACCCCTTTCGTGAAGTTTTTCAAACTTCCGGAGGTCAAGGAACCAGGTGGTTCCTTGTGTGCTCTTTGTGAAACTTTCTTCACACAAGAAAGTTTCCGCGGGTGCGGGCTGCGGAAGCCCGCAAAAGGTTTTGCAGAAAGTTCGGAGAAGGAGCTGCGCTCCTTTAATGCTTCACTCCCTCATCCGAACGGTCTGGGAAAGTAGAAAATAATGGTTCAGTGTTTTGGTGCCTTTCATAAAAATGCTGAATGTATCGTTCAATCAGCTGCTCTGCGGCAGCTTCAGGGGAAAGATTTTGGGAATCGGCAAATTTCAGCAGACGCTGGTACAATTCCGGCGGCATGGTGACATCAATTTCGACTTTTGACACGGAAATCATTCTCCTTTTTTATAAAACACCAAATGGTGTTTTATTTGATTGAATTTTAACACCGATTGGTGTTGATTGTCAATACTCTATCCGATAAAGAGGGTTTCTGATGATTTATGAAAGAATCAAAGAACTGCGCAAGGAGACGGGGCTATCCCAGGAAAAGGTGGCGCAGGAGCTTTCGATGTATGTGACAACCTACCGCCGCTATGAGAGCGGAGAACGGGAACTGCCCATGGAGGTCGCTGTTCGCATTGCGGATTATTATGGGGTCAGCCTGGACTATCTGGCGGGCCGCAGCAATGACAGAACAATCAAAGAGTAACAGAAAGGGAGCATCTTATGAAACTGGTTTTAGCTTCACAGTCCCCACGCAGACGGGAACTGCTTTCGTTGATACAACCTGATTTTGAGGTCTGCGCCAGCAGCGCCGAGGAAATTATCCCCGACGGCCTGCAGCCGTTTGAGGCGGTGATGTACCTTGCCCGCATCAAAGCTGAGCAGGTGGCAAAAACACACGCCGACAGCGTGGTCATCGGCGCTGATACGGTGGTGGTGCTCGACGGACAGATCATGGGCAAACCAAAGGACCACGCCGACTGCGTGCGGATGATCTCGGCGCTGTCCGGCAGAGAGCATGAGGTGCTCACCGGTGTCGCCATTGTAGTGAACGGCCGCACAGAATCGTTTTATCAGAGAACGACCGTCCGCTTTCTGCCGCTGACCGAGGAGGAGATCCAGTGGTATGCCTCGCTCGACGAGCCTTACGACAAGGCTGGCGCCTACGGCATCCAGGGTTACGGCGGACTGCTGGTCGAGGGCATCTGCGGAGATTATTTTAACGTAATGGGTCTGCCGATCGCCAGCCTTCGACGCCGCTTAAGACAGATCGCCGGATAATTTTTTCTGCCCTGAAATGGGAAGAAAAGGCGGTTTTGCGTGCGCTTCTTTAGGAATTTTAGACAGAGATTCGTGCGGGAAAAAGGCTTGATTGGTACAAATATCGTAATTTTTTTACCCTTACAAAAAATTCAAAAATATCTGTTGAGATTGGGATTTTTTCAGGTTATAATATATAAGATAACGCGGTTGAATTGATTTTTTTGACGAACCGGCGCGAATTTGCTGCGCGGTTTGTTTGACATAATCGACGATATTTTTGGGATAGACTTCAGGCAGCACAGGGTGCAGAAGGCTGCCGCGAGATGCAACATTTGGGCAGGAGGAAAAACTATGTTTGGCTTTGGAAAAGATATTGGAATTGACTTGGGTACAGCAAATACGCTGGTGTTCATGAAAGGCAAGGGCATCATCATGCGCGAGCCTTCGGTTGTCGCAGTGGACACCAGAAATTATACCGTAAAATATGTCGGTCAGGAGGCAAAGGACGTCATCGGCAGAACTCCTGGTTCGATCGTTGCGGTTCGTCCGCTCAAAGACGGTGTTATCGCTGACTTTGACATCACCGCAAGCATGCTGCAGATCTTCATCAAAAAGGCTTGCAACAACTCGATCTTTGCACGTCCGCGCGTCGTCATCTGCATTCCGTCCGGCGTCACCGCAGTAGAGCGCCGTGCAGTTAAAGAGGCTTCGCTCAAGGCTGGCGCACGCCACGTTGCCATCATCGAGGAGCCAATGGCAGCAGCCATCGGCGCAGGTCTGCCTGTTGCAGAGGCAACCGGCAGCATGGTTGTCGATATCGGCGGCGGTACCAGCGAAGTTGCTGTGATCTCGCTGGGCGGCATCGTTGCTTCCCGTTCGGTCCGTGTCGGCGGCGATGAGTTCGACTCGGCCATCATTCAGTATGTCAAGAAAAAATACAACCTCCTGATCGGTGACCGCACCGCAGAGAATATCAAGATCGAAATCGGCTCGGCTTATCCATATGAGGACGAACAGCCGATGGAAATCAAGGGCAGAAACCTGGTAGACGGTCTGCCAAAGAACATGATGCTGCATCCTGACGAGGTGCGCGAGGCGCTGGCAGATTCTGTGATGTCGGTGCTCGACGCCATCCGTACCACCCTGGAGAGAACTCCACCGGAGCTGTCGGCGGATATTATCGACCACGGAATTACCTTGACCGGCGGCGGCGCTCTGCTGAGAGGTCTGGACCAGCTGATCTCCAAGGAGACAGGTATGCCGGTACAGGTCGCAGAAAATCCGCTGGATTGTGTTGCGGCAGGCACAGGTAAACTGCTGGAAAACATCAACACCATGAGGGAACTGCTTTCGGAGGACGACTCCAAATATTAACAAGCGATTGAGCAAACGGCTGCCGGCGATATGGAACATTCTGCGCGGGTGGCCGTCTGTTTTTTTGCAGGAAAAATTGCGCGACAGGGCGCACAACCAAGGGAGGTACAGGCCAGGTGAAGGAATTTTTTCACAGCTGGGTCTTTAAGGTGCTGCTGGCGCTGGCAATCATCATGTTTGCCTTTATGCTGCGCGCCACCGTCACGGTGGGTGCATCGACGGTGATCGAGAAGATCGTGGGCACCGTCACAGCGCCGATTCAGTCGCTGGGAGCATCCATGAGCAGCTCGGTGACCGGCTTTCTGGACCGGTTTTTCCGCGCCGAGGAGATTGCAGAGGAAAACGAACAGCTGCGCGAGGAAAATCGCCAGCTGATTGAACAGATGGTCGACTACGAAAACTACAAGCACGAAAACGAGAGCCTCAAGGAGCAGCTGGGCATCCAGGAGGAGCATCCCGAGTGGGAGACGATGACCGCCTCGGTCATTGGCCGCGACCCGTCCGACCAGTTTTACTCGTTCACCATCGACAAGGGAACCCTGGACGGCGTGAGCTATCAGGACCCTGTCATCACCTCGGATGGTCTGGTGGGCATCGTCTCGGAGGTGGGACCGGTGTTTGCCAAGGTGACCACCATTCTGGATGTGCGCCTGAACGTGGCATGTCAGGATGTGCGCACCCAGGACGTTGCAACCGTGTCGGGCGATATTGCGCTTGCCGAGAACGGTCAGTGCAGAATGTCGCTGATCCCGCGTGAGAGCGGCGTCGCCAAGGGAGACATCATCCAGACGGCGGGCACCTCGGGACTGTATCCGCAGGGCATCGTCATCGGCAGGATTCAGGAGGTCGCCTTCGAGCCGCAGGGTACCATGATGTATGCGGTCATCGAGCCGACCAACGACATCAAGAACATCAAGGATGTCATGGTCATCACCTCGTTTAAAGGACAGGGCAGCAGCCTGTCCAGCTTTGAAAATGCGTCGGACAATGCGCAGACGCAGGAGGAAAATGCCGATGACGCAGAATAGACAGCGGTTAACACACAGGGAAAGGTGGCTGGTTTTGTGAATCGACGGACCAAGATTGCCGCGGTCAAATACATTGTATACAGCCTGATAATGCTGTTTTTGTATGTTTTGCAGACCGACCCCAACTTTTTTTACATCGACTATATCAAACCGGTGCTTGTGCTGCCGTTTGCGGTGTGCATCGCCATGTTTGAAAGTCAGCTGGTCGGCGGCCTGTTCGGCCTGTTTGCCGGCGTGCTGTGCGATGTGTCCTCCACCGTGCTGTTCGGCTTTCAGTCGATTTTGTACCTGTGCATCTGCACAGCGGTGGGACTGCTGGTCGTCTATCTGATGCAGCCGTCGATGATTAACAGCCTGCTTGCGGTCGGGCTGGGATTTGGCGCACGGCTGCTGCTGGAATACTTTTTTTACTATGTGATGTGGGGCTATGACAATTCGCATCTGATTTTGCTGGACAAAATGCTGCCGCTGCTGATCTATACGCTGGTGGTGACTCCATTTTTGTTTTTGGCAGTGCGAAAGATGCACCGGTTTTTTGAGGAGAAAATGGCAGAGAATTAGGGGTTCTCTCAAAACGCAAATGGCTTTTTTTGAGAGCATGGCTGTTTGGGTTTTCGGACACCCTTAAAACGAACGCAAACATTTCGACTTTTCCTTTGTCCTTTGACCGGACAAAGGAGGCAGGAGGCTTTTTATGGAAGAAAAACAGGTGCACAAGGGAAGGCTGGTTTTGATGATTGCCCTGGTTGTCGGGGTTTTTGTGGCCTTTGCTGTGCGGCTGATGCAGTATCAGATCGTCGAAGCCGAGGAATACAAGGAGATGGCACAGGGCAACTATACCAGCGTGCAGACCATCGACGCTGCCCGCGGCGAGGTTCTCGACCGCTATGGCCGTCCGCTGGCAGTCAATGAGGTCAGCTATGACGTCATGATCAACGAGGCATATCTGCCCAGCAGCATGAAAAATACCGTCATCCAGCGCATCATCGAGCTGATGGAAGCCGAGGGTCAGACCTGGATCGACACGCTGCCCATCAGCACGACCGAGCCGTTTACCTTTTTAAACGAGACCGATTCCCAGAAAAAACAGATTGAAACGCTCAAAACCAACCATCAGATCAACCTGGATGCTACCGCCGAGGTCACACTGAACAACCTGCTGGAAACCTATGACCTCAGCGAGATGGAGGACAGGGTGATGGCGCGCAAGATTGCAGGCGTGCGCTATCAGATGGAGCTGTACGGTTCGAACAGTTCGACTCCGTACACCTTCTCAAAGGATGTGCCGATCGACGTGGTGGTTAAGATCAAGGAATACAGCCAGCAGATGCCTGGCATCGAGATCAAGGAGACCACCAGCCGCCGCTATGTGGACGGCAGCCTGGCGCCGCACGCAGTAGGCATCGTCGGCTCGATTACCGCCGAGGAGTACACTGCCTACAATGAGGCGATCCTGGAAGAGATCAAGGCCGAGCATCCCGACTGGACCGAGGAGCAGATCGACGAGGCGTATCAGGAACAAAAGTACGGCTACAACGACATCGTCGGCAAGAGCGGTCTGGAGTATGCCATGGAGGATGAACTGCGCGGAGAGCGCGGCAAAAAGCGCATCACCACCGATGCACAGGGCAATGTGCTGAGCACCGAGATCATCAAACAGGCGGTGCCAGGCAACACCATCGTCACCACGCTGGACAAGGATCTGCAGCGGGCTGCCATCGAGGGCTGTGCGGAATTTCTGGAGATGGCAAAGAACACCTATGCGCCCGACGAAGGCGGCAGTGCAGACCGTATCTCGGTGGTGGCGCAGGACGTCAAGACCGGTGAAATTCTGGCGATGGTCAACTATCCGACCTACGATCTGTCCGACTACTATACCAAGTACAGCGAGCTCAGCTCCGATCCGCTGCACCCGCTGATCAACTACTGCACCCAGGGTATCTATATGCCTGGTTCGATCTATAAGCCGGTGGTCGCCATCGGCGGCATGGCTGCCGGCGTCATCGACGGCGACACCATCATCAACTGTGTGCAGGTCTATGACACCGGAACCTCCTACAATCCGCGCTGTCTGGGTCTGCACGGTCCAATCGACGTGCAGTATGCACTGATGGTTTCCTGCAACTATTTCTTCTATGAAACCGGAAACCGCCAGGGCATCGACAATATTGCAAAATATTCCGAGCAGCTGGGCATGGGTGCTCCTACCGGCATCGAGCTGTCCGAGGTTACCGGCCACATCTCCTGTCCGGAATACTATGAGTCGGTGCGTGAGGGCCAGGCAGACAGCACCTGGACCTCCGGTAACGTATTGCAGTCCTCGATTGGCCAGCTGGACAACGCTTACACTCCGCTTCAGATGGCAAACTACACTGCTACTCTGGCAAACGACGGCACCAGAATGCGCTCTCATCTGGTCAAATCGGTCGAGTCGTACAACCTGGAAGAAACCATCTCCACCACCGAACCGGAGGTGCTCAATCAGGTAGAGGCAAGTCAGGAGGCCTTTGAGGAGGTTCGTCAGGGTATGCTGCGCTGCTCGCGCGACACTACCCGCGGTTCTGCGCGTTACTACTTTGGAGATTACCCGATCGACGTTGCTGCAAAGACCGGTACACCTCAGGCGACCGGAGGCGAGCTGGACGCTACCTTTATCGCGTATGCGCCCGCCAACGACCCTGAGATTGCAGTGGCGGTTGTCGTCGAAAACGGTTACAGCGGCCAGCGTGGTGCGCCGGTTGCAAAGGCGATTTTCAACGAATATTTTGGCATCAACGAGGATGAAACACAGATCGACGCTGCCCAGCAGAGCACCGACGGTCAGCTGATTCCGTAAAAAGATGGCGCGCGCAGAAAAGCGTGCGCCGTTTTTATGCACCGAAAACAAGAGCTGCTTTTCTGTTTTAAAGGAACAAATAAATGTGTACTTTGCGAAAAGATAGGGAGAAAATGAGGTGTCGGGTCATTTTTTTGCAGCAAAAAAGGAATTTCTCTTAATGCTTTACACAAAAATCAGAGAAAAATGGTTTACAAGACAGAGCAAAAATGATAAACTATAACTACGGAATCCAACCATTATGGCATTAGAATCGACAGCGCAGGGGAACAGCTCTGCGATTTTTTGTGAGATGAGATGTACAAACAGCCGGACAATTTGTTCCGGTTCAGTGGGAAACTGCTTCGAGGAAAAGACAAATGCATCCGAGGCTTGCTTTGAGGTGTTTTCGTATGATTATAGAGAAAGGAATGAAGTGACAGATGAATATTGGTTTGATTGCCCACGATTCCAAAAAAGAACTGATGGTACAGTTTTGTATTGCTTACTGCGGGGTTCTCAGCCGACACAGTGTCTGTGCGACTGGAACGACCGGAAAACTGGTGGCAGAAGCAACCGGACTGGATATCCTGCGTTTTCTGAGCGGTTCTCAGGGAGGCGATCAGCAGATCGCAGCCAGAATCGCCTGCAACGAACTGGATCTTCTGCTGATGTTCCGCGACCCGATTACTGTAAAACCAAATGAACTCAACGAGGCAAATATTTTAAGACTGTGCGACGTGCACAACGTACCGGTTGCAACCAACATTGCCACCGCAGAGGCGCTGATTCATGCACTGGAGCGCGGCGATCTTGACTGGAGAAATATCGGAAATCCAAATGTTTAAGCGGCAAACAGGGTTTGTAAGTTATTTTTGTCTGAGGGAGAATGCCATGGAGGGAAACTGAGTGGCATTCTTTTTTTGTCTGCGATGGGCTTGACCTTTTGGATGGAATGATGTATGATAAAACCATTCCTGAATGATAATTTGATAGACCAAAGGCGTCTGAAACAGGAGGAGTAGCAAAAACACCGTCCGAGCAGAGAGGGTCCTCACCGGCTGAAAGGGACCTGGGAAAAGGCTTTTGCAAAGACACCTGTCGAGCCGAGGCACCTTTTATCAAAAAAGGTGTTTCCGTTTCTCCCGCGTTAAGGGAATAAGGAGCGGTTATCTTGGATAACCGAAATCAGGGTGGCACCGCGTGGAACAACAACGTTTGCTCTTCGTCCCTTGCAGCAAGGCTGTGAGGAACGAGGAGCTTTTTTTATGACAGTCAGGAGGAACCAGAATGGAATTGCCGACAATGGCGCTGGGACAGAGCGTCGGAACGCCCGCATTTTCGCTGCGGCTGCATAAAACCGTCCCTGCCCAGCCGGAAAAGGGCTATGTGCCCGCTCTCTATTTTGAAATGGTGGCGCAGGGCATACCGGTGGGACAGTGTGTACTGCGGTTGGGCGACAGCGAGCTGCTTCAGTATGCAGGCCATCTGGGCTATGAGGTGCAGCCGCAGCACCGCGGCAGACATTATGCACTGCGCGCCTGTTGGCTGCTGGTGGGACTGGCGCGCCGGTATGGACTGAGTGAGGTCTATCTGACCTGTGAGCCGGACAACCTTGCTTCCCGCAAAACCTGTGAGGCGCTGGGCGCGCAGCTGGTACAGAAGCTGGAGGTCCCGCACAACCACGACCTGTACACCCGCGGACGCACCGAACTGCTGCAATACCGCCTGCAAATGACCGGCAGCATCCTGCCCGCCATCGAGCAGGACCTCCCAGCCATCGCGGCACTGTACGACCGCGTGACGGCACGGGAGGCGCAGGGAACCAATTATTCCGGCTGGGAAGCAGGAGAATATCCGATGGAATGGACGGCGCGGGAGCTGTATGAGGCGGGCGGACTGTACTGCATCCTCGACGGGAAAGGCAGGGTGATCGCCTCGGCAGGCTTTGATAACCGCCACGAGGACTGCTATGACCGCGTGAACTGGCGCAGCGACCTGCCCAGTGCGCAGACGCTGTGCATCCACACACTGGCCATCGACCCTGACTGCCGCGGGCAGGGTTTGGGCGAACGGCTGATGCGCTTTGGCTTTGCCAAGGCAAAGGAGCTGGGGCTTTGCGGCATCCGCATCGACACCTGGACGCAGAATCTGCCCGCGCTGAATCTGTACCACAAGCTGGGCTATACCGACGCACAGGTGCTGAGCGACGACGTCCACTTTGAGGGCGACACGATGGCCTACCAGTTTTTGGAGTGGTATCCGAAGGAGGAAGGATGATGGAAGGACAAAACACCGCCTGTCTGCGCTATGTCGAACAGGTGATTCTGGACACGGCGCAGCTGTACGGCATCGAGGAGGTGCTCGGCGCTTCCGAGGTGCAGCTGCCGGATTTTCCGCAGCTGGTCGGCTGCTTTGAAGGAGAAAAGCTGGGCGGCGACTTTGTGGTTCAAAGTAAGCACACAAGCCCGATGCTGCTGGCGACGCTGACCGATTTCCTGTGCCGGCTGCTCGACCAGCTGGGAATGCAGCCGGTCGCCGTTCGACTGGAAACTGCGGCAGACGACGCGCACAGTCTTGTGCCGATGCTGGAAAAATTGGGAATTTGTTATACTATCAGAGAAAACGACAATAAAAATAACATAATGTTGACAATATTGGGTCGGCAGGAGCCGTATGGCAGCATCTGCACCGAGCAAAACGGCGTCCAGGCGAAGGTGCAGACCCAAAAGCTGGCGGCGTGGGTATTGCACAACGGCATCGAGCTGCCGCCGCAAAAGGGCTGCACGCTTGCCATCACCGCCGCCAAGGCACAGCAGGCGCTGGCGCTGGGACTTGCCCGACAGCTGCGGGAGGAAGGCTTTGTGGTCACGGTGGATGAAACCGACCACGCCGACCGTGTGGGCGCCGCCTTTGTCTGCCGGCTGGACGAAGCATCGGTGCAGGCGGGAACCATCGCGGTGGAGAGCCTGCGCACCGGACGCACCGATCAGGTGCAGCTGAGCGAGCAGGCACTGAGCGCATACATCTACGAACAGACGATGATGGATGCGATGGAACAGGTCGAAAACAGTTTGGAGTCCCCGAAGGAATTTGTTTTTTCAAAAGGATTTCATTTGTTTTAAGATAGAGAAAAAAGTACAACAGAATGTCAGTCAAAAAAGGAGAATTGCTATGGCAGAAACAATGAATGGTTTGAAACGAACCAGCTATTGCGGCAGACTGTCCAAGGAAAATATCGGCAAGGAAGAGATCGTCTGCGGTTGGGTACAGAAACAGCGCGACAAAGGTCACCTGATCTTCATCGACCTGCGCGACCGCACCGGCGTAGTCCAGCTGGTATTCGACGACGGCACCGACAGAGAGGTATTTGAGAAGGCAGCCTCGGTCCGTTCCGAGTTTGTGCTGATTGCCAAGGGCGTTGTCCGTCAGCGTGAAGCGGTCAACACCGAGATTTCCACCGGCGAAATCGAAATCTATGTCAATCAGCTGCGCATCCTCTCCAAAGCGCAGACACCTCCGTTTGAAATCACCGACAAGAGCAAGGTCAAAGAGGAGCTTCGTCTGAAATACCGTTACCTCGACCTGCGCAGAAAGCCGCTGCAGGAAAAGATGATTCTGCGCCACCAGATCGCCAAGGTCACCAGAGATTACTTCTACGAGAACGACTTCATCGAGATCGAAACCCCAATGCTCATCAAGTCCACACCGGAAGGCGCAAGAGACTATCTGGTTCCATCCAGAATCCACCACGGCAAGTTCTATGCGCTGCCGCAGTCTCCGCAGATCTACAAACAGCTGCTGATGCTGTCCGGCTTTGACCGCTATATCCAGCTGGCAAGATGCTTCCGCGACGAGGACCTGCGTGCAGACCGTCAGCCGGAGTTTACTCAGGTCGACCTGGAGATGTCCTTTGTCACTCAGGAGGACATCATGGACATGCTGGAAGGCTATATGCGCCGCCTGTACAAGGAGGTCAAGGGCATCGACATTCCAAAGATGCCGCGCCTGACCTACCATGATGCAATGGAGCGCTTCGGTTCGGACAAACCGGATACCCGCTTTGGCATGGAGATCGTCAACCTCACCGAGCAGGTCAAGGACAGCACCTTCCCAGTCTTTGCAAATGCCATCGCTGAGGGCGGTTCGGTCCGCTGCATCGTAGCAAAGAATGCAGCTGCTACCCTGACCAGAAAGGCCATCGACAAGCTGACCGAGCAGGCAAAGGGCATCGGTGCAAAGGGTCTGGCATTTATCCGCTGGGCAGACGAAAAACCAAACTGCTCCTTTGCAAAATTCATGAGTGAGGAAGAGCTGACTGCGCTGCTTCAGACCCTTGGCTGTGAACAGGGCGACGTTGTCCTCATCGTTGCAGACAAGGACCGCGTGGTTCTGCCGGTACTGGGCCAGCTGCGTCTGACCCTGGGCAAACAGCTCGAGCTGATTCCAGAGGGACAGTACAACTTCCTGTGGATCACCGAGTTCCCATTCTTCGAGTGGGATGAGGAGAGCCAGACCTGGCTTGCAATGCACCATCCATTCACCATGCCGCTAGAGGAGTGCCTGCCATACATCGACTCCGACCCGGGTTCGGTTCGCGCACAGGCTTACGACATGGTTGTCAACGGCGTTGAGCTCTTGAGCGGTTCCATCCGTATCACCGATTACGAGCTGCAGCAGAAGATGTTCGAGGCGCTGGGTCTGACCGAGGAGGAAATCCAGCTGAAGTTTGGCTTCCTTGTAGATGCCTACAAGTACGGTGCACCACCGCATGGAGGCGCTGCACTGGGTCTGGACCGCATCGTCATGACCATGTGCGAGTGCGACAACCTGCGTGACGTTGTTGCCTTCCCGAAGGTACAGAACGCAAGCGAGCTGATGAGCCAGTGTCCGTCGATCGTCGACCAGAAGAGCCTGGACGATCTGGCAATCGCCATCACCGAGATGGAAAAGGAAAGCGAAGAATAATCACAACATCAAAAAAGAGCCTGCAAGATGAAGTGACCCCCAAAAGTTAGACAATATTTGAAAGTAAAAATTGTTTAAGCAACCGAAAGGGCTTGTTGTCTGTGA
>NZ_CALXIN010000057.1 GCF_944388365.1 uncultured Negativibacillus sp.
GGCCTCATATGCCAGATTGACCGGATGGTTGAGCGGCAGATTCCAGATGGGGAAGGTTTCAAACTTGGCGTATCCAGCGTTGATGCCGCGCTTGTGGTCGTGGTACAGCTGGGACAGACAGGTTGCCATCTTGCCGCTGCCAGGACCAGGAGCGGTGACGACGATCAGTCCGCGGCTGGTTTCGATGTAATCATTTTTGCCGTAGCCCTCGTCGCTGACGATCTTGGAGATGTTGGATGGATAACCTTCGATTGGGTAGTGGCGGTATACACGCACGCCCAGTGCTTCCAGACGCTCCTGGAATGCCAGTGCGACAGCCTGACCCTGGAACTGGGTCATGACAACGCTGCCGACGTACAGACCAAAGCTTCGGAAGACGTCGATCAGTCGCAGTACGTCTACATCATAGGTGATGCCCAGGTCGCCGCGAACCTTGTTCTTTTCAATGTCGGACGAGTTGATGGCGATAACCACTTCCACCTGATCCTTCAGCTGCAAAAGCATCCGCAGCTTGCTGTCCGGCTGAAAACCTGGCAAAACACGGGAAGCGTGGTAATCATCATAAAGCTTTCCGCCAAACTCCAGATAAAGTTTCCCGCCAAACTGGGAAATGCGCTGGCGTATGTGCTCCGACTGTGTGTGAAGATATTTGTCATTGTCAAATCCGATTTTTTGCATACTTCCACGCCTCACTTTCAAAAACTGTTGATTGATGATATTGGATATTTAAAACCCAGCTATCAATTATACAGGAAACCGACACCGTTTTCAAGGAAAATGCCTGCTGGCGGCTGACGAAATTCGACCCCGAATTTGGTGTGAAACCGTAAAAATTGCGAAGGAAGTGTTTCACAGCAGCCATCCTAAAAACAAAGCCCTCTTCATGGGGTGAAGAGGGCTTTTTAATGTGATTAGAACTCGAGATTTTTGCATTTGGCAAGGCCAATAATGCTGAAAACGATGGCGGTGATGCTGGCAGCAGCGCCAACGATGCCCAGGATGAAACCGGTGATGGAAAGACCTTTCATAAAGCAATACCTCCTGTAAAAGATAGCATCAATACATGCTTCTATTATAAAGAATAAAGGGATAAAATACAAGGGTTAATTGTTGGGAAAACAGATTTTCCAAAGCTCCATCGGCCTTTTCAAACAGGATACAGCTTAATGGGACTGGCTGGAAGCTTTCTCCTTGTGTTTCATCACCATCTGGTAAAATTTCTGTTCGTAGTATTGATAGCCTTGCTCGCCGATGACAAATGGATTAGGAACGCCGTCCACAATGTTGCGCACGATGGCCAGACGCTGCAAGCCCATATCCAGACAAGGATGGGTGGCGATTTCGGCATACACGTGATATTCGCGGCAGATGCGGCTGAACTTCATCCAGGAGTCGTAGTAATCGTCGACATTGGAGGAGCGCAGGATGCCGGAGCCTCCCCACAGAGCAGCCTGATGCGGACGACCCTCATCGGTGACAGGGATGATGAAGGAGAAGCAGCCTTCGGAATGTCCAGGGGTAAATACTGCCTTGATTTTGGTGTCGCCAAATTCCAGCTCCTCACCGTCGACCAGGAAATGGTCTACCGGCAGGTCAATAGCTTTCCATGGCGCGCTTTCTGGAAAACTTTTGACCAGTTCATAATCAATTTTGGAAAGATAGATTTTTGCCCCGTATTTTTCTTTAAAATAATCGGCTCTGCCGTAGTGGTCGCCGTGGCCATGGGAAATGACGATGGCACACAGCTGATGCAGGTCCAATCCGAGGTCAGCAAAACCCTGTTCGATGATGTCGATGCACCGCTGGTCAGGATTCATGCAGTCGATCAACACCAGTCCCTGCGATGTTTCCAGCACAAAGCAGCCGACGATCTCATCCCCGATAAAGGACAGTTAGTCAAAAAAGCGTGTTGCAGGGCAGACCACCAGGTCCTGTTTGTGAAAGTCTGGGGCTTCTGTTCTTGATTTTCTCCAGCTTTTCATTGATAATACCTCCATGAAAATAATGATCCTAGAATAATCATAACATATAATCATGAGGGAATACCATGTATTTATCTCATTTTTTGTAAAATAATTTACCAATAAAAAATAATTTTCATCTATTTCAGCATTTGTTCCAGCTGCTGGGCAGTGCGAGGATGACAATTTTGAGGGAGAATTCCCGCGCGATGCAGTGTCTGGGAAACCTGGAGCAGCGTCGGCTGTTCGAGATTTGCGGCAGTCAACAGGGGAATATCGGAAAAGATTTCATCGGGAGTGCCGTCGGCAAGAATGTGGGAATTGTTGAGCACCACAACTCTGTCCGCCCATGGATAGATGCGGTCGGCCTCGTGGGTGGAGATCACTACCGTGATGCCGCTGTCCGAGAGGGTGCGCAGAATCTGGTCGATCATCTGTGCATGCGTGGGATCGAGGGCGGAAAACGGTTCATCGAGGATGAGCAGCTCGGGCTGCATCACCAGACTGTCGGCGATGGACACCCGTTTTTTCTGTCCGCCGCTGAGAAAGTGGGTCGGCTTGGAGCGGAAGGGCGTGATGGACAACCGGTCACAGACCTCATCCACACGGGCGCGGATGACCGACTCCTCCAAACCGAGGTTATACAGACCAAAGGAAATCTCGCCTGCCACGCTGGCACAGAACAGTTGATTATCCGGCTCCTGAAAAACGATGCCCACCTTGCGGCGCAGCTCCAGCAGACCCTTGCGGGAGTAATCCACCGGCTGTCCCTCGTACAAAATCTGTCCCTCGGTCGGCTTGTAGACTCCGTTGAGATTTAAAAAGAGGGTGGATTTTCCCGAACCGTTGCTGCCCATGATGGCCAGCCGTTCATGGCGGCGGATAGTCAGGTTGACATGGTCCAGCGCCAGCGTTTGGTCGGGATAGCGGTAGGAGAGGTCCCGAACCTCCATCAAAATATCGTTCAAATCAGAAAACCTCCTTTTAATAAGAGAGAAAGAGCACAACAGAATCCCAGCCAGAGAATACAGAGAATCCATTCCTTGGTGCAGGCAGGGTGGGTTTCCTCCAGCACACGAATCTGCCCGTCGTACAGGCGGCTCTCCATAGCGTCATAGAGCAGCGAGGAGCGCTTGAGCGAACGCACCAGCAGCACCGACAGCATCTGACCCATACAGGAGAGCTTGGAGCGAAAGCTACGGTTTCCCAGCCGGCAGTTCTGCGAGGTCTGGATGGCGTCGGCGATGTCCAGCAGCACAAAGATGGAGCGGTAGATCAACAGCATCAGCTCCAGCAGCAGCCATGGACAGTGCAGCCGGCGCAGCACGGTGAGCAGGTCGGTGATGGGTGTGGTCAGAATCAGAAAATACAGGCAGGAGACGCTGGAAAAAGCGACTGCCATCAGCTGCGCCCAGTGGACAAAGGAGGCGCTGCTGATGCCGAGGTAGCGGGAAAACACAGGGATTGCCAGCAGCTGAGGCGGTGTGTCCGAGAGAACAAACAGAATCGCCACCGAACTCAGCGCCAGAAACACCGCCGGTCCCAACAGCAGACGGAAGTAGCGGGAGGGAGAAAGGCAGGCAAAGCGCAGAGTCGCTGCCATCATTCCCAAAAAGATGAGCAGACAGACCACCGGTTCACGGAAGGTGACACAGACAACCAGCGAGCCGACGCTGAACAGCGATTTGAGGGCGGGACTCTTTTGGCGGATGGGCGAGGAGTAGGCGAGCTTATCAAACAAGATCATGGTTGATAAAAACCTTTCTTAAAACAAGCGGCGGGCGAAGGCGGTTTGCCTTTGCCCGCCGCGGTGGTTCAGGGCAGGATGGGGAGGGAAAGTACCCTAGTCCTTCTTATATTTTTTGCGTGCGACAAGATAACCGAATCCAAAGCAGAGCACACCGGAGCCGAGTGCTGCCTGCAAGCAGAACAGCAGGCTTTCGGTCTCGCCGCCTGGCGGTTCCAGGATGCTCTCGGCCCAGGGCTGATAGTCAGGGTCGATTTGAGCGATGGCCTCCTCAGCAGCGCCGTCAGCGCCGCCAAACTCGGAATCTTTGATCTTCAACAGCGGGAATACCGCAATTACAACGCACGCCAGCAGCAGTGCAACAATGGTCAATTTTACAGATTTTGTCATCGTGGGTTCCTCCGTTCCTTATTGATGTGCGTAGGCAAGTTCGGACAGCTCGCTGGATGCGTAGGATTCCAGTGCCAGCATGACAGCCACCGACAGCAGACCTTCGACAATCGCCAGCGGAATCTGAGTGACAGCGAAGATGCCCATAAAAGTGGTGATCGACGCCATCACACCGCCTTCGGCTGCCGGATGCGCCAGACCCAGCTGCACGCTGGTGACACAATAGGTGAACAGATCGCCCAGACAGGTGGCGAGAAAGACGGATACCGATTTATTTACCTTGCATTTTCTGCACAGACGCCATACGCCGTAGCTGAGGAAAGGTCCGGCAATCGCCATCGAAAAGGTGTTGGCGCCCAGAGTGGTCAAGCCTCCGTGTGCAAGCAGCAGCGCCTGGAACAGCAGAACGATGATGCCGATGACGCTCATCGCAGCTGGGCCAAACAGGACGGCGCCCAGTCCGGTGCCGGTCGGATGAGAGCTGGAGCCGGTGACGCTGGGGATCTTCAGTGCGGATAAAACAAAGGCGTAGGCGCCAGCCATCGCCAGGATGAGCAGCGCTTTGCGGTTTTGAGAGATGGTTTTGCGGATCGAGATCAGTCCTGCCGCCAGAAATGGCAGGCAGACAGCGCCCCAGGCAATCGCGTGTCCCATGGGCAGGTAGCCTTCCATGATGTGCATGGCGCTGGCGCTGGACGGCATGACAAACAGCATCGCCGCCGCAAGGCTGAGAGCAAACAGACGTTTTTCACTTTTCTTCATGGTAAATACCATCCTTTCCGCACCCTGATATGGGTGCAGAACCAAAGCTGGGCAACTTTGGTTCACAAATTTAAAATATGCCGGTGACCGCTGTTTCAGAGCAAAAGAAAAACCTTTTGAGATTTTCTCCCAAAAGGCGCACCAAAACAGGGAACCCCCACCGGATTCCCAATTCTTGCGCCTGCTATCTTCCATAGAAGGAGCAAATCCCTTACAGGGCAGGTCTTCTGGCTTCGGCGTCATCAAAACCGGAGGTCTTCCCACCTGAACAATGCAGGCAGTGACATGATGCGGTTTCTCTTCCGGTACAGCAGTGGAGACTGCGCGGGCTTTTCCCGACTTCCCTATTCTCAGGAGAACATCTGTTTTGCAGGTGATCTCTCTGCACCCTGATAAGGTTAAATTGTGAAGAACAGGCCAATTCGACCTGTTAAGACAAGAGTAGCACAGGGAACGATTCTTTGTCAATCACCTGTAGAGAAAACAAGGAATTATCTGGTCGTTTTTGCTAAAAAGTGGAAAGACTCTTGCCCGAAACTCGGGAAAGATGTATACTGAAAATAGAGAAATCTGTGGAAAGGACTGGGACCCATGAGATTGTTTGTGGCGATTTTGCTCAGCCAAGAAATGACCGATGCGCTGTGTCAAACGATGCAGACGCTGCGCCAGCATACGGTGGCAGGACGATTTTCCCGCAGGGAAAATCTGCATCTGACGCTGGCCTTCATCGGAGAAACCAACCGCGTTGCACAGGCAAAGCAGGCGCTTTCTTCGGTGCAGGCTGATCCTTTTTCGATGCAGCTGGATGGCGTGGGTCGATTCCGGCGCGACAGCGGCGATATCGTCTGGGCAGGTCTGCGCAAAAACAAGTCGCTGGAACAGCTGGCACAGCAGGTCCAGCAGCAGCTCAGGCAGGCTGGTTTTGTGCTTCAGGACCGCTCCTTTGCGGCGCATCTGACGCTGGGCAGGGAAGTGGTGCTGGAGGACGGGTTTGATCTGCGCAGCTTTGGAAAAACAGTCCCTGCTGTTTCCATGCAGGTAAACCGTATCAGCCTGATGAAGTCAGAACGGATTCAGGGCAAGCTGACCTACACCGAAATTGGTTTCGTGGGATTGAATAATGATACGGACAGAAAATCGTAAAATCCTACAAAAACTTTCCGAACGATAATTCCTTACAAAAATTGCTTGAAAAGCAGTGGGAATGGTGCTATCATTGTACATGGAGAGAGTACAACAGTAATATGCTGTACTTCTGATAAAGACAATTATTCTCTTTCCGGCGGACACTCAAGCGGAACGAGAAAAAATAGAAAGGGAGAGATTACCATGAACGACAACAAAATGTGGGCACTCGTAAAAGAAAAGGCAGCTCCTGGTCTTGCCCTCAAAAGAGTAGACATTCCAGAGGTTGGCACAAACGATGTTAAGATCAAGATTCATAAAACTGCTATTTGCGGTACCGATGTACATATTTATCAGTGGAACGAATGGGCTCAGCACACCATCGCTGTTGGTCAGACTGCTGGTCACGAATATGTTGGTGAAATCGTAGAAGTTGGTCCTGGCGTACAGGGCTTCAAAGTCGGCGACATCGTTTCCGGTGAAGGCCACATCACCTGCGGCAAATGCCGTAACTGTCTGGAAGGCCACAAAGAAAACTGCAAAGACGCAAAAGGCGTTGGCGTTAACCGCGACGGCTGCTTTGCAGAGTACCTGGTAATCCCAGCAAGCAACGTATGGCCAACCAAACCAAACATTCCAGAAGAGATGTACGCAATTTTCGATCCATTCGGCAACGCTACCCACACCGCTCTGTCCTACGACATGCTGGGTGAGGACGTTCTGATCACCGGTGCAGGCCCAATCGGCATCATGGCAGCTGCAATCGCTAAATTTGCAGGTGCAAGACACGTTGTTATCACCGACCTCAACGAGTATCGTCTGGATCTGGCTAAGAAACTGGGCGCTACCAGAACCGTTAACCTGACCAAAGAAAAACTGCCGGATGTTATGGCAGAACTTGGCATGAAGGAAGGCTTCGACGTTGGTCTGGAGATGTCCGGTGCAGGATCCGCTCTCAACGACATGATCGAAAACATGAAACACGGCGGTAAGATCGCTCTGCTGGGTCTGCAGAAACCAGGCAACGGCGTTAACTGGGAAACTGTTATCTGGAACGGTCTGAACATCCGCGGTATCTATGGACGTAAAGTTTGGGATACCTGGTACAAGATGACCACCATGCTGGAAGCTGGTCTGGATATTTCCGCAATCATCACCCACAGAATGAACATCAAAGACTACAAGAAAGGCTTTGATGCTATGATTTCCGGTCAGTCCGGTAAAGTAATCCTCAACTGGGAGGACATTGACAAACTGGAACCACAGTCCCAGGATTGCTAATTCAAGAAACTAATTTTTAGAAAGGGTTGATTTAGAAATGGCACGTAAAAACGACATTCTGAGCATTTACACCAAAGAAGTCGAAGATATCAAAGCAGCTGGTCTTTTTAAAGGTGAGCTTCCGCTCGTATCTCCACAGAGCGCAAAGGTAAAACTGGAGGACGGCAGAACTGTTATCAACATGTGTGCTAACAACTACCTGGGTCTGGGCGACAACCAGAGACTGATCGACGCTGCAAAGAAAACCTACGATGAAAGAGGTTACGGTGTTGCTTCCGTACGTTTCATCTGCGGTACACAGGATATCCACAAACAGCTCGAGAAGAAGATCTCTGACTTCCTGGGTACAGATGACACCATCCTGTACTCCTCCTGCTTCGATGCAAACGGCGGTCTGTTCGAGACCATCCTGACAGCTGACGATGCTGTTATCAGCGATGAGCTCAACCATGCTTCCATCATCGACGGCGTACGTCTTTGCAAAGCAAAGAGATTCAGATACAAAAACAACAACATGGAAGACCTCGAAGCTAAACTGAAAGAGGCTGACGAAGCTGGCGCAAGAATCAAACTGATCGCTACCGACGGTGTATTCTCGATGGACGGCATCATCTGCAACCTGAAAGGTGTTTGCGACCTGGCAGATAAATACAACGCTCTGGTTATGGTTGACGACAGCCATGCAGTTGGTTTCGTAGGCAAACATGGTCGTGGTACTGCTGAGCACTGCGGTGTTGAAGGCCGTGTTGATATCATCACCGGTACACTGGGTAAAGCTCTCGGCGGCGCATCCGGCGGTTACACCTCTGGACGCAAAGAGATCATCGACCTTCTCAGACAGAGAAGCCGTCCATACCTGTTCTCCAACTCCCTGGCTCCAGCCATCGCAGGCGCTAGCATCGAGATGTTCAACATGCTCGAGGAAAGCACCGCTCTGCGTGACCATCTGGAAGAAACCACCACTTACTACCGCGATCTGCTGGTTAAAGAAGGTTTCGACATCATCCCTGGCACTCATCCATGCGTACCAGTTATGCTCTATGACGAAGTTACCGCAGCTGAGTTTGCTGAGCGCATGAGAGCAAAAGGCGTTTACGTTGTTGCATTCTCTTATCCAGTAGTTCCAAAGGGCAAAGCAAGAATCCGTACTCAGGTTTGTGCTAGCCACACCAAAGAGGATATCGACTTCATCGTTAAATGCTTCAAAGAAGTTAGAGCAGAGATGGGCCTCTAATCCTCACTTGATACAAACAGCAAAAGCCACCGGTTCTGCCGGTGGCTTTTTTTGCGGATACGAAAAAACAGGGACGGTGTCATACCGTCCCTGTTTTGTTACTGAATATTGTAGCTGTTGGCAGCAAAGTCAACGGTGACAGTGGTGCCGTCGCTGAAGGTGGTTTTCTGCTTCATGCCGGTGTCGTCGAGAAGCTCGTGCTTGAGCATTTCACACTTGGCGACCTTTTCATGCAGACCGGCGACTACTTCACAGCGGCGGATGTTCTCCTGCATCTCCAATGCAGCGGCGTCGCTGAAGGAACCGTCGGTGTTGGCGTAAGCGCCGTCACGGATGAGGTACGGTGCGCCGCCGTTGAGCAGAGCGTACAGCATCAGGTCCTCGGTGTCGCTGAGTTTGTCCATCATCCATGGTTCGATGACACAGTCATGGTAAACAAGATTAAACAGCGGAACCGGAATACCATCCTTTGGTGTGCCTGGCGCCTGCAGCATAAAGTGATACGGTGCATAGTGGCAGAATACCAGACTCTGCATGCTCCAGTCAGAAACCTCCTCCGAGCTGGAGAGGATGCCCTTGGAGAGCAGCCAGTCAAAGCAGTTCTTGCGGTACTGATAGCACTCTCGGCGGGTCATGCGGTGCAGTGGATTTGCACACTCGTCGCCTTCGTTGCAGGTGAACACATCCAGATAGGTGCCGTCCAGCTGGATGCCATGGGAGAGAATCTCGGTGAAGTTTCTGCGCACATAGTACGGTGCCTGTGTACCGCACAGATAGGTCTGAGGACCGCCTGCCCATCTGGCGTGCTGCGGATAGGTGCCGTCCGGCAGCATGGTAGCAAAGGCAGGATCGAAGGTCGGCGCATCCAGATAGTAGTCGCGGTACTGGTCATGGATGCCGAACATGAATCCCAGACGGTGCATGGTGTCGACCAGCGACTTCATGCCTTCCCAGCCGCCCGCTTCGATGCAGGCCGGCAGATAGTCGGGATGGTGGTTGTCGTAGCCTGGTTCTGCCCAGCCATCCAGATGCAGGTACATCTTTCGGACACCGAGCTGATAGAGGTTTTCGACCTCCTTTTCTCTGGCAGCAAAGGTAGTGAGGACGTTGTTTTTCTCGGGATTTTCCGGATCATAAAAGTCGGACTTTGGATTGACATGGGTTTTGATGCCGCAATGGACAAAGGAGCAGCCGATCAGATCGTTGACCGAAGGAACGCGGGCAGCTTTTTCCTCCAGCGAGGTGAACAGACCGTGTTCCTTGACGTAGTTGCGGTAGACCTTGCACAGGTCATTGTAATCGCAGTCAGCAAGGAAGGTGTATTCCAGGCAGCGGCGATAATCCATTTTGCCAAGGCTCGGTTCCCACCAGCAGCCCACATGGGTGTATGGTCCACCCGCTGGATGCTCCGCATAGACGCCGCCGTTCCATGGAGTCGAAGCGATGGCGATATAGCCTGCGCGGTGTTTGACCTGACCAAACCACGGCATATAGCCGCCGGAGGTGAGGAACTGACCGTTGAAGGAAAGCTTGCCAAGCTCAACCGGCCAGTTGTTTGGAACAAGCAGTCCCTGACCGTGGTTGAGCAGGGTGTAATTCTCTTTGGAAGCTTCCTCAAATTCCATATAGCCTGGCCATCTCACCTGCTGAATGGAAAGGTCCTTTTCGCAGATAGGAATCCATTCAAAGTGGACGGTGCCGTTGACCTCCTCCACCCAGACAAGGGTGTCGAAGGCGTAGGAATCGGATTTGCCCAGATAGTTGCGGTAGGTGGAGTGGATGCCCTTGCCGACGCCGCAGCAAAACTCGGTGTGACGGATTTCCTGCCAGCGGGTGAAAGGCACGACGCCTATTTCGGTCTGCATACAGGGGCAATAGTTATCGCTCCATCGCCATGTTTTTCCATTTGCTTCGATTTGATATTGCAGTGTAGTTTCGTCCAGAGTCAGGACGATTTCTCCCACAGATACTTTCATTTCAAATTCCCTCCTGCTGTCGTTTGATGAAAGGTCAGCATCTTCCCGTATCCTTTCAGATTGTTTATATTATAACAGATGATGGCAGCGGACTCAATGTAAAACCGCAAATTTATCAATAGAAGCAGGCAGTTTTTAGGTTCGGAAACAGTGGGTGCAGCATTCCGGCACCTGACATTGCTCAAAGTAGCGCTCCTCCAGCGGAATCCAGCGTTCACGAAAGGCGGCGACGGCAGACTCGCCGTTTCGATTTCGGATGCGCTCCAACTGAACCTGCGGGTCGACGGTGAGGAAGATGCGCAGTGTGTAATCATTGCGCAGAGCAGGATGGCAGGCGTAGGAGCCTTCGATAACAGTGACCGGCTTGGCAGGCAGCTCGATTGCAGGACCGAAATCCATACGGTGACAGTCGAAGGGACGGTAGGAGAGCGGCTGCATCTGCGTCAGAGGGAGCAGCACCTCCTGAAGAAAGCGCTCGTGGTCGATGTTGCCGCCTGGCTGTGCGTATCGCTGAGGACTGCGCTGATGAGGCTGCAAAAAGAAGTGGTCCATGTGGACAACATTGCATCCGATAGCTTGTTGGAGCAGCGCTGCAAGTGTTGTTTTGCCGGAGGCGCACCGTCCGTCGATGGCAATCAGAACCGGCTGTTGCTGGGGCAGGAGGGCGTCTATCTCCTGAAGGATCGTTTGTACGATCGTTTGCATGTGAAATCATCCTTTCCGAAAGGTTCATTCCCTTTATTTTAGCGCAAAACAACGCAAAACGCCAGCGTCAATCGCTGGCGTTTTGTGTGAAAGATTAGAAACCAGATATACAAATAAAAACAGGATGTACAAAAATAGGTTTAATAGAGGCTTTCGGCCATTTTTATAATTTCTCTTTTTGTGATGGGGCCGCTGATAAGGTGGATGTAGCTGCCATCCTGCCAGATCAGCGAGGTGTGTCCCTTGAGGTCTCCTCGATACTTGGTGTAAAGGTAAGCTTTGTAGCCGTCGACCGAAACGGATTCCACCATACAGTCCTCGGTATCCAGCGAGAGGAAGGTATTGAAATCCATGCAGGAGTAGGAAAGAACATATTCGGTTTTTTCGCTCTCGTAGATGATCGCACCGTAGCCGGTGTGGATCGAGGAGGTCGTCTCCTCAAAGCCGGCGGGAATGTAGGTGGGTTCGCGGAAATCATCCGGCATCAGCGACGGAGCATCCTCCGGTATCTGTCCGAACATGTCCTCCACATGAAACTGGGTGGACAGCTCGTGGGAACGAACGATAAAGTTGACCACATTGATCTTTACCGCGTCCACCGAGAAAAACAGAGCGGTAAAGCTGGCCATGGCAACCACCACAAAGGCGGCAGCAACTTTTAGAATCTTTTTGCACTGCTTTGCAGATTCTGCAAAGCGGCGTTTGCGTTTGGCATCGGAAAAAACCTGCTGCATCCGGCGATCAAGCACGTGCAGATCCGGCGCAGGGATGTCCGCAAGGGATGTGTCG
>NZ_CALXIN010000058.1 GCF_944388365.1 uncultured Negativibacillus sp.
TATGCATCGGGCGGCGTTATGGAAGCCGACAATGCAATCGAATATATGATGGCAGGTGCAATGGGAGCCGGCGTCTGCACAGTCGGTATCCTCAAAGGTGTAGAGTACATTGAAAAGATGTGCTATGACCTGTCCAAACGTCTGGCATCGCTGGGCTACGATTCGGTAGCACAGGTAAACCGTGCGGCGCTGAAAAACTTCCCGAAGAAGGAGCACGTCTCCAAGCTCAATTTCAACTTTGAGCCATATCGCGAGGACGGCAGCAAAAAATGTATCGGCTGCAAGAAGTGTGAAACAGTCTGCTGCTACGACGCACGAAAGGTGGAATTCCCTGAGATGAAGCTGGACACCACCAAGTGCAGATACTGCGGACTGTGTCTGGATGTTTGCCCGACCAAGGCGCTGACAGCGACCCTGGCAGAGCAGACCGAGGAAGATCTGGAGCTGGAGAGAAAATCCATCGAATTTAAGCTCAACACAAAATAATCATCCCGGGAAAGCTGGTAGAAACGATGCTGATAAAAAGAGGGTTCCTTGTACAGGAGGACGGTCTGCGTCAGGCCGACCTCAGAATTACCGACGGCAAGATCAGCCAGATTGCTCCGGAGCTGACACCGTTTCCGGAGGAAGAGGTGGTGGACGCCAGCGGCAAATATCTGTTCCCAGGCGGAGTGGATGTGCACACCCATTTTGACATGCCGGCGGCAAACTGCAATACGGTGGACGATTTTGCAAGTGCATCCTATGCGGCAATCACCGGCGGAACCACCACGGTGATCGACATTGCAGAATGTGTGCAGCCGGACTGCCTTGCCGAAGGACTGGAGACCTGGCACAAAAAGGCGGACGGCAACAGCTATTGTGACTATGGATTTCACATGACGCTGGCCTGCTGGAAGGACGGCATGGAGGAACAGGTTCGTCAGATGATGGCGCAGGGCATCTCCTCCTTCAAGGCATACACCGCCTGCAAAGGAGTGATGGGTGTCGATGATACCCAGCTGTATCAGATGATGGAATGTTTGCAGCGGATGGGCGCAGTTCTCTGCGTCCACTGCGAAAACGGCGAGGTGCTGGACTATTTGCAGCAGAAGTACAAAAAGACAGACGCTGCCAATGTGGCATTTCATTCGCTGTCCCGTCCCAATCTGGTGGAAAAGGAAGCAATTTCCCGCGTGCTCGACTTTGCGGCGATGACAGGTGTGACGGTCTATCTGGTCCACGTCAGCACCAACGAAGCGGTGCAGGTGATTGCGGATGCAAAGAGGAGAGGACAGAACGTCTTTGCCGAAACCTGTCCGCACTATTTGCTGCTGGACGACAGCCTGTATCATCTCCCTGATTTTGAGGCGGCAAAATATGTGATGTCGCCTCCGCTGAGAAAGCCGCAGGATCAGCAGGCACTGTGGGAAGGACTTGTAAACCAGGTCATTGATACGGTCAGCACCGACCACTACTCCTTTACCTTCCATGAACAGAAGGCGCTTGGAAAAAGAGGACTTTACCCAGATTCCAAACGGCATTCCAGGTGTGGAGCACCGCGTCGAGCTGATGCTGACCTATGGCATCCTGCACGGACTGTCGCTGGTGGAGCTGTCCAAAAAGCTTGCCACCAATCCGGTGCGGATTTTTGGAATGTATCCGCAGAAGGGCGTTCTGGCACAGGGCAGCGATGCAGACATTCTGATGGTGGATCTGCAGCATCCGCACACCATCACCGCAGATACCTCGGTGCAGAAAACCGACTATACTCCTTTTGAAGGAATGGCTTCCAGAGTTCTCATCGAAAGCGTCTTTTTAAGGGGCAAGCAGGTTGTCAAGGACCATCGGGTGATTGCAGAACAACCGACGGGAAAATTTATGAAACGATAAAACAGGAACATATTTTCCGCCAAACAGAGTGAGAAATCTTCACTCTGTTTGGCGGAAAAAAGGGGACAGACGATGAGAGTTTTGATTAAAGGGGCAGGAGACCTTGCATCGGGAATCGCCTGCCGTCTGCATGCGGCAGGATTTTCGGTGATGATGACCGAGATTGCACAGCCTACCACCATCCGTAAGACGGTCGCTTTTTCACAGGCAGTGTACGACAAATCCGGCTGCCTGGGAGGTATAGAATGATTCCTGGTCGACAGCATCGAGGAGATGGAAGCTGCATTGCAGCAAAGGAAGATTCCGGTGCGGATTGATCCGCAGCTTGCAGACAAGGAAATCTATCATGCGGATGTGTTGGTCGATGCGGTTCTTGCAAAGCATAATACGGGAACGACCATCCAGGATGCAGCGCTTGTCATCGGCGTTGGTCCAGGCTTTACAGCAGGTGTGGACTGTCATGCCGTCATCGAAAGCAAACGCGGCCATTTTCTGGGCAGAGTTATCACCGAGGGAGCAGCCATTCCCAATACAGGTGTTCCAGGGAACATCGAAGGCTATTCGATTCAACGTCTGGTGCGCGCCTCTGCAGAGGGCATCTTCCATCCGGCGGCACAGATCGGCGACTTTGTTAAAGCAGGTCAGACGGTGGCTTACTGCGATCAGACGCCAGTCTATGCGCAGATGGACGGCATGGTTCGCGGCATGCTTCAGGAGGGACTGCCGGTATATCCCAACATGAAGTGCGGCGACATTGATCCGCGCTGTGACAGAAAGCTGATCGACACTGTGTCGGACAAGGCGAGAGCCATCGGCGGCGGCGTTCTGGAAGTGATCGTCGCAAAGATGATGGCGCAGTAGTTTTTCTTTTTTTGACCGGCGAGTTGTTTTGAAAAATAACTCCAAAGCTGCATTCTGCCGCAGCTGAAACCGCTTGGCAGCGGGATAAAACGGCTTGCGAGTAGTTTTGAAAAAGTATTCCAAACAGGAGGAAGAACAACATTGAAAGATATTTTTGAAGCGTTGCTGCAGCATCTGCAAGGCGGTCAGCCGGCAGTGCTGCTGACGGTGGTGGCAGCCGGCGGCTCGACACCCAGAGGAGCCGGTGCAAGAATGTTTGTCACTCCCGACCGGAGGATGATCGGAACCATCGGCGGCGGACGTGCGGAGTATCTGGCAGCACGTCAGGCAGACGCATTATTTGAAAGCAAAGAGGCAGGCGAGGTCTGCTTTGGACTGGAACGCGGCGGCAATGCAGCGATGACCTGCGGCGGAGACATCCGCGTGCTGATGCAGTATCTGCAGCCGGATGAGCAGACGATACAGCTGTTTTGCAATATTTGCAGCTGTATCCGGCAGAGAAAGGACGCCTGGCTGTGCATCAATCTGTCCGAGGATCGAACAAATGTACTGGACATCGGCGGCCAGACTCTGGGAACAGATAAGAGCGCCAAGCCGGTGATTCTCCAGCGCGACGGCAAGGAGTATTACATCGAAAAAATCTCCTCCAGTGCGGCGCTGTATGTCTTTGGTGCCGGCCATGTGGGACAGGAGGTCATTCCACTGATGTCCCACCTCGGTTTTCACACCATTCTGGTTGACCCGCGTCAGGAGCTTGCCAATGCACAGCTGTTTCCGACAGCGGACGAGGTGTACTGTCTGCCCTATACAGAGATTGGACAGCATTTACAGATCACCAGCCAGGACTATGTCGTAGTGATGACCAACACCCACCAGAGCGACCGCGTGGTTTTGGAGCAGGTTCTGCCTTGCCATCCGTTCTATCTGGGAATGATGGGCAGCCGCAAAAAGATTGAGTTTTTGACCAGCAGTCTGCTGGAAAAAAGCTTCACTGCCGAGGAGATCGCACACTGCCACATGCCGATCGGACTGGATATTTTGGCAGAAACACCGGCGGAGATTGCAGTGAGCGTAGCGGCAGAGATCATCGCCTACCGAGCAAAGTATCTGTAATACAGACGGACAAGCGGAAGGAGAGAAGGGTATTGAAACCCAGAATCGTTGTGCGTCTGATGAAGGACAGAATCTTTTTTGGGCCAGGCGTGGAGGAGCTGCTCTCCCATATTCTGGTCTGTGGGTCGATCAAAAACGCGGCCCGCAACATGGGAATGTCTTACAGCAAGGCACTGCGTATTCTCAACTGCGCCGAGGAAGAGCTTGGTATCCTGCTGGCGTATCGCTATCACGGCGGCAGCAGCGGCGGAAAGGCGGAAATCACGCCGGAGGGCGTCGGCTTTTTGCAGGCGTTTCGGGAGTACAATCAACAGATACAGCAATTTGCAGAGCAGACGTTTGAGCGTTATTTTGCGGTAAAACAGCTGCCGCCGCAGGCAAAGGACGGAGAATGAGGACATGCATTTGTTTTTAGAAGGAAATGTGGGCATCGGCAAAACCACGATGATTCTGCAAGAGCTGCACCGCCTTTCGCTGAAGGCGGCAGGCTTTGTCAGTGTGCGGCTGGTGGATGTTCAGGGTGAAACGCTAGCGTTTGCGCTGCAGGATGTCCGCAGGGTGTCCTCCAGTGTGGAGCGCATCGACCGCACCCAGATACCACCGGAACAAATTTTCCTAAAGGGCAGCAGGGAACACCGGAGCGCTGACCTGAGCGTCTTTGCAAGGGAAGAGCAGTTTTTGCAGGATGCCATGCAGGCGGATGTGGTGGTGATGGATGAGCTGGGCGGCATCGAGATGCAGGTGGATGCCTTTTACCATGCGGTCTGCGCCGTGCTGCAATCACAGATTCCCTGCGTGGGAACCTTCAAGAGCCGGCGCAACTTTCAGCACATGCAGCAGCATGTTTCGATTCCTGTCCATCAGGAACGGGCGGAAGAGCTGCGAGGCTGGATGCAGCAGACAGATGGTCAGCTGCTGACCTGTACCACGGAAAATCAAGTGGAGATTAAGCAAAAATTGGAGTGCTTTTTGGAACAATGCAGACGAAGGAACAAAGACAATTTCGAATCAAATTTTCGGCGATGATCGTGCTGCTGCTCATCGTTGTGCTGGCCGCAATTTCCATCGGTCAGTATGCGGTCACACCGTTCGACATGATCAAATCCATATCCAACAGGCTGTTTGATACAGCCTTCCAGTACGATGTCAATACAGACACCATCCTGTATCGGGTGCGGCTGCCGCGCATCCTCTTGGGCATCCTGATCGGCAGCGGACTGTCCTGCGCAGGAGCAACCTATCAGGGCCTGTTCCAAAACCCGATGGTTTCGCCGGATCTGCTGGGTGCTTCCTGGGGAGCAGGCTTTGGAGCTGCTTTGGGACTGTTGTTTGCTCTGCCTTATGTGTGGATTTCGGTGATCGCCTTTGCATTTGGACTGCTGGCGGTGTATCTGACCTACTTTGTGGGCGCGCACTGCAAAGGCAGCAAGAAACTTGGGTTTATCCTGGGCGGCATCATGATCGGGTCGCTGTTTTCGGCGGGAGTTTCCTATATTAAATTGGCGGCGGACCCGATGGATACACTGCCTGCCATTACCTATTGGCTGATGGGAAGTCTGGCTTCGGCACGTCCCAGCGATGTTTATCTGGTGATCGTACCGATGCTTGCCGGCATGATACCGATCGTCCTGATGCGCTGGCGCATCAATCTGCTGTCGCTGGGAGATGCCGAGGCGCGCAGCATGGGCATCCAGGTTAAAAAGACCCGCCTGATCTTTATCTGCTGTGCAACGCTGATTACCTCGGCGGCAGTGTCGGTCAGCGGAATGATCGGCTGGGTGGGTCTGGTGATCCCGCATCTGTCCAGGATGCTGGTTGGAAGCGACAATCGCCACGTCATTCCCATGAGTCTGGTGATGGGAGCGATCTACCTGCTGCTGGTGGATACGGTCGCGCGCACGATTGCAACCATCGAGATTCCGCTGGGAATCCTGACCGCCGTTTTTGCTCTATCTGATTGTGACATCCAACAATCAGGAGTATGGACAGAAGTAGGAGGGATTGTTGTTGGGAGTTTGTATGAGAGAGGTTCGATTTGGCTATACGGACCGAAAAATTCTTGACTCGATCAGCTTTCAGGCAGAACAGGGAAAGCTGCTGTGCGTGCTGGGAAGAAACGGCGTGGGCAAGACCACCCTGTTCCAGCTGTTGCTTGGCTCGCTGAAAGGCTACGAGGGAAGGATAGAGGTCAACGGCAAATCGCTGGAAGAGTATGAGGAAAAGGAACTTGCCAAACAGATCGCCTATATTCCCCAAAGCTATCATCCGGCTTATAACTATACGGTGCAGGATATGGTGCTGATGGGAGTGACGCCGTCGCTGGGAATGTTTGAGATGCCAGGCAAAAAGCATGTCCAGCGGGTGGAGCAAGCGCTGGAAAGCGTGGGTCTGCTGCACCTGCGCCACCAGAATTTCTGCCACATCAGCAGCGGCGAAAAGCAGATGGCGCTGATTGCGCGGGCGATTGCACAGAACACCCGCATCCTGGTGATGGACGAGCCGTCGTCCAACCTGGATTTTGGCAACGGCGTTCGGGTGATGAAGCTGTGTCAAAAGCTGGCGCACCAGGGCTATCTGATTATCCAGTCCACCCACAATCCGCAGCATGTGTTTTCCTATGCGGATGAGGTGCTTGTGCTGGAGGACGGAAAAATATCGGTGCAGGGAGAGCCTGCCAAGTGTCTGGATGAGGAGATTCTCAGCAGAATTTACCAGATTCCAACCAGACTGTTCTACTGTTCAGAATTTCAGCAGAAGATCTGCGTGGCCTTATAAACGGGTGTCCCGTTTCAATAATATATAAATAAGGAAGAAAAGAGAGAAAATGAAGATGTTAAAAAGAGTATTGCCATGTTTGCTGGCAGCTGTAATGCTGCTGACCGGCTGTCAGACACAGTCAAATCAGGAACAGAACACAGCTGATGCACAAACAACAGAAACAACCCAGACAACCCAGGAAACCGAGCAGCCGGAGGAGGCAGAGACCAGAATCTTTGTCGATTCGGCGGACCGTGAAGTGGAGATTCCAACCCAGATCGACAAGGTAGCAGCCAGCGGTGTGCCGGCGCAGATGGTGCTGTTTACCGTCTGTCCAGATAAAATGGTGGGATTGGCGCGCCAGTTCTCGGAGGAAAAGCTGAAATATCTGGACGAAAAGTATCAGAACATGACCGAATTCGGACAGTTCTACGGAAAGAATGCAAACCTCAATATGGAAGCGCTGCTCAAGGCAGACCCGGATGTGATTATTGATATTGGAGAATACAAGGACAGCATCGCATCGGACATGGACGGACTTCAGCAGCAGATCGGTATTCCGGTTGTCTTTATCGAGGCAGACCTGGAAAACTATGATAAGACCTATGCAATGCTTCAGGACCTGCTGGGCGAAGAAGAACCGGCAGCGACCATGGAAGAATACGCCAGAATGACCATCGAGCAGGCCAAAGAAATCTCTGCACAGATCGGTGAGGAGGAGAAAAAGAGCGTCTACATGGCACTGGGTGAAAACGGACTTTCCACCAATGCAAAGGGCTCGTATCATGCACAGATTCTGGAGCTGGTCGGCGCAGAGAATGCAGCGGACACACAGATGGACAGCAAAGGCGGCGGCAGTGAAATCTCCTTTGAACAGCTGATGCTCTGGAATCCAGATGTCATCATCACCGACCAGGAGGACACCTATCAGATGATCCTGCAGGATGAGATGTGGAGCACACTGGATGCTGTGAAAAATGGTCAGGTCTATAAAATCCCGACAGCGCCATTTAACTTTGTCAGCGATCCGCCGTCGGTCAACCGACTGATCGGAATCAGCTGGCTGGGCAATCTGATCTATCCAGAAAAATACAGCTTCGACCAGCAAACGCTCATCGAATTTTCCGACCTGTTCTATCATACCGCACTTACCGAGCAGGACGCACAGGAAATCCTGCTGCACGCAGTGGCAGAATAACTCAAAGAGACACGCCCGTTGTCCTCTCCAAACGGAGAGGACAACGGGCGTGTTTTCATGCTGCTGAGGATCATCAAGCAAGAGGAGCATCTGTTTTGAGGGTTATATCAAAGGGCAGCGTAGAGCGGCATCTATGAGGGTATGGAGCTGATGTAGAAGGAAAGAGGAACTTTCTTACGGGTAAAAAGCAGAGGGCATATATAATAAGGAAGAAAAGAGACGCAGTTTTGTTCCTCTTACGGGTAAAAAGCAGAGGGTATATATAATAAGGAAGAAAGGGGAGCAGTTTTGTTTCCTTACGGGTAAAAGCAAAGAGCATATATAAAGGAAGAAAAGAGGCGCAGTTCTGTTTCCTTACGGGTAAAAGCAAAGAGCATATATAAAAGGAAGAAAAGAGAGAAAAAAGACAAATTGCTTCCTATTATATATAGGAAAGAATTTGTGCAGAAAAAAAGCAGAGTGCCGGTCACGGCACTCTGCTTTTTTTCCTAAAAGGGTATATTGAGGAGGGGGATTGCTTAGTGAATATTTTCTGTAAAGAATCGGAACGCATTTTCAAAGTAGAGTTTGTCGATAATGCGCTGTTCGATTCCCATTTGCAGCAGATAATCTGCAAATTGAATCAGGCCTCTGGGGTGTTCCAGACCGGAGGCAATGGTAATATCGCCGTCATAGTCGGTGCCCCAGGCGATGACATCTTCGCCGCCCAGCTTCAGCATGTGGTAGATGTGGCGGAAGATGCTTTCCTTGCTCGGCTGATCGTTCTCGTCCAGGAATTTGGAGAAAAGATTGACGCCGCACAGTCCTTTTCGACGAACGATTTCGGTAAACTGCGCATCGGTCAGATTTCGTGGGTGGCTGCAGCAGGCGCGCACATTTGAATGAGAGGCGACAAACGGCTTTTCTGCAATTTCCAGCAGATCCTGAAATCCCGCATCGTTGAGGTGGGAACAATCGACGATCATTCCGACCTCCTCCATGCGCTTGACAGCAGCTTTACCGAAATCGGTCAGTCCGCCTTCGGTGTTTGGGCCGGAGCCCAGCTCGTTGGGACCGTTCCATACAAGGCCGCACATCTTGAAGTTGAGCGAAGCAAAGTGATTGATGTTATCCAAATCCTGATTGAAACAGGCTCCGCTTTCGATGGAACGAAGGAACGCCCATTTGTGTTCGAAGGTGATCCGCTGAATATCTCCAACCTGTTCCACCATCTGTGCAAGGTGAGAGACCTTGGAAACAGCATCATTCATGTAGTGGTAGTAGTCATCCACAAAGTCCTTGGCAGCCTGTCCGCGAATATGGTCAGGAACAAAAACTGCCATCGTCTGGACGCCGCCGTCACAATGCTGAATATCCTGGATGTCAAACTGACGGTGATGATGGGCAAAGTCCTCTCCGTGGTCCCGCAGCTCTTCGATGGTATCACAGTGCAGGTCAAACAATTTCATTACATATCCTCCTTCCAGAAGGCAAACGCCTGTTTAAGCTGATCCTCGGGGATGGTCACATAGCCGACGGGAATGATGCAGTCGGTGGCGAGGTACATTTCGCGGGCAAGCTGCTCGCCAATTCAGCTGGGAAGCTTCGCCGATGATGACGTAATCAGGTTTGACATAGGCGCTGATTTCTCTTGCAGCAACGCCCTCAAAACATTCCTCATGGACAACGCCTGCAACATAGATGTCACCAGGGAAGTCATAGTTGAGGTCCTCTGCATAGTAGCTTGCAGCTGCCAGCATGGCGGACAGTGCGCCCTTCATATCCGAGGTGCCGCGGCCGTACATTTTGCCGTCCACAATTTCAGCGGCAAATGGATCGTGGTCCCATGTGGAAGGATCGCCGACCGGAACGGTGTCCATATGTCCATCGAACAGAATCTTTGGATCTGGCTTGCTGCCCTTGATGTGGCAGATGCAGTTGCCGTACTTGTCCACATAAACATCGGTGAAGTGATGAGCATTACAGAAAGCTTTCATCTCCTCCACAACCTTGTTTTCCTGTCCGCTGTAGCTTGGTGCCTGAATCATTTTCTGGGTAAAGGCTACCAGTTCATCTCTTCTTTTGTCAGTCAGCATTGACATGATTGTTCCTTCTTTCCTGTTTCGTTTATTTTTCCAGACCGTTCCATATGATGTTTCTCCAGCGGATCGGGTCGGTGTCGCCCTCGGTGGAGAACAGCAGAACGCGGGAATTCTTGTCCAACTTCAAAGCTTCACGCAGCTGAGCATAGGAGTCATCCTGCATGATGGTTGCCAGTGCACCAAAAGCAGCAGCGCCGGATTCACCCGAGATGACCTGTGGGTCGCCCTTGAGAGGAGCATTGAGCATGCGCATACCCTTTCTTGCGATGCTGTCATCGACGGCAAGGAAGGCAGTGACGTGATTTTTCAGGATGTCCCAGGAGGTGATGTTTGGCTCGCCGCAGCACAGTCCGGCCATGATGGTCGGCATTTCGCCGTCGCAGGTGCGAATCTCGCCGTCGCCAGCAACGGCTCCTTTATACAGACAAGCTGCAGGTTCTGCTTCTACGACGTACATAAGCTGAAAACTACTTCTTTGCCTACAAGGAGCGCAGCCTGCAGTCGGTGTCGGATCATCAGAAGATCATCCGCGCCCTGTCCGAGAAAAATCTGCAGGAGGCAACCGAGCTGATGTATCAAAACTGGCTGCTCAACTATCAGGGCCTGCTGGAATCCATCAAGTAAACAGAACAACGTATAAAAAAGCAGTGCTGCTACGGCAGCACTGCTTTTTTTATGTATGTGAAATTCATGTGTCGATGTTTTGAGGATGAGAGAACGACGAATAATTTAGAATAGTTTACAAAGTTCTATTTTGCTGTATAAAAAATCTGGGGCATATTGAGACAGGTAATTGTGCGGATCGAGGAAAGGGGTGGGGAAAAAGAGATTTTTTCCATAATTTTCCATTTTTTATGTCAGATTGCATATTCCTCTAAAAAATAAGACAGCAATTTGATGATTTTTTATCAAGCGTATTGACAGTTTGGAATTGAGCCGATAATATGTGTATGTGATTTTCAGGACACAAGAGTTTGCCAACCTTTCACAAAGGTTGGGAATTCTTGTGTTATTTTTTTGATAAATTTTCAAATTTTTGATTGTTAGTGCCTGCCTGACAGCGCACAAAGCAATAGATGCCGGTCGAACAAAGACGTTGTTCGAAGGCGGTTCGATTTCTCTCTAGCTTTATCGAATCGCTTAAACTTGTACACTGGCAGAATCTGTTAGTCTGTTATGGACGGCGGGGACAAGTCACTGATATTTGCATTTTGGAAAAATGCTGCGCGCGAAATATTGGCAGATGTGCACCGAAGGTAGAGATATAATAACTAAAATACTAGTAAGAAAGGGGATTATCCTGATGATTACGAAGTTATTGAAAAATGCAGTTATTGTAACAGTAAACCCTGAACGGGAGATTTTCTATCATGGAGCAATCGCCATTGAAAATGACCGTATTGCTGCGATTGGCGACAGTGCGGAACTGGAAGCAAAATACAGCCATGCAGACGAGGTGTTTGATTTTTCCGGCAAGGTGATCTTCCCTGGATTTATCAATACCCACAACCATCTGTTCCAGACCCTGTTGAAAGGCCTGGGAGATGACATGGAGCTGAAAGATTGGCTGTCCAATATGATGTTCCCAGCATCGGTTTATCTGGAACCGGAAGACACCTACCA
>NZ_CALXIN010000059.1 GCF_944388365.1 uncultured Negativibacillus sp.
TTCTCTCTTTTGGCATAAAAATCACCCCACTTGTTATTCAGTATACCATACTGTCTAACAAATGGGGTGCAGTTCACAGGCTGTGCGATGGCTCTTTTTTGTTGGCTTTTAGTCTTGTTCCTGTTCAAACTTTAGAAAGTTTCCGGTAGCAGCGTCGATTTCACAATCATATTCGGTGCGTCCGCTGATAAATTCCAGTTCATATACGATACGGCCGTCGTCCTCATCCTGCTCCAGCTTCTTCCAGGTGACCTCGGAGTCACTAAGCCCTGCCTTTTGAAGCGCGAGCTGTTGGGCCTGTTCCAGCGAAACGGCAGTGTCAGTAGACTGCTGCGGCTGCTGAGTCGATGGACTATCCGACTGCTGGGTCTGTGTGCTGTCCGTCTGTGTTTCGTTTGACTGCGGCTGCTGGTCGTCGGATGGCTGCTGGCTGTCCGCCTGCTGGGTGACCATCGAAGGAGCAAGGTGGGCAAAATCTTCGCTGACCTCGCGGTACAGCTTCTGGTTGTAGTCCTCGTCCTCGCCGCTGACAAAGACACTGGCGGTGGCGCCTTCGGACAGATAGCCCTTGCGGTTCATGGCGCCGATCAGCGCGTTGAGAGCGGTGTCCAGGTCGAGCCGTTCCAGATTCAGGTCATCCAGCACATCGGCGCCGTCGTCATTGAGCGGCTGAGCGTTGATGACATACTCATACCGGTTGAGCGAGAGCGAGATGCCAGGGTTGATGTCGATGGAGATGACCGCCTTGACCGAAAACCAGGTGTAGGCAAAAAATCCACCGGCGCACAGACAGAGCAGCAGTACAGCAGCGACCAGCCGTCTGGGCCACAGATTGCGCCGTGGATACTGCCGCGGCACAATGTCGTCCACCATCTCCAATGGAACGATGGGAGCTTCCGCCGCCTGTTTGCAGATGTTGGGAACCCGTTTGGCAACTGCCTTTGCGATCATGGATTCGATCTGTTCATCGGACAATGTTTTTTTGTTGTGATCTGGCATGACAGTTACACCTCCTTGCGGGACGAAGGTTCTTCCAGCAGAACCTTGCGCACCTTTTTGAGTGAGCGGGCATATTTGGAAAGCACGGTGGACAGCGGCAGTCCGGTGATCTCGGCGATCTCGCGGTGCTTCAGTCCTGTGACAGCGTGCAGCACCAGAATCTGCCGCTCCTGCTCCTCCAGCACCTGCATGGCCTGCTCCATCGCGATGGCTTCCTCGGTGTCGTGGTCAAAGGGAGGAGCGGGCTGTTCGATCTCCTCGGTGGGAATCTGACGTCCGGCTGCACGCAGGCGAGTGAAGGCAAGATTTTTGGTGATAGTCAGAATCCATGCCATCGGTTTGCCCTGCGGCACATACAGATGGGCAGCACAGCGGATCTTCAGATAGGTGTCCATCATCACATCCTGCGCCTCATGATGATTTTTGGTCAGCGACAGCGCATAGCCGTAGATGGCGCTGTCGGTGGCGCGGTACAGCGATTCAAAAGCAGTCTGGCTGCCCAGCGCAATCTGAGCCAGCATCTGTTCCAGTTCCTGCGGATTGTTGGACGGACGCAGCGGCTGGAAGCGGTTTTCCACCAGCATCATTGTCATGAGCATCTTGGTTGGCTCCCTCCCCACGAAAAAAGTTGCGGTGACAGATAAAAAGGTTCAGGCAGTATGGACTGCCTGAACCGCTCGTTTGTGAATTCAATACAGGAAATCTCGCTTGTGAAAGGATGACTGAGCGTTCAGGCGGGATTGCCCAATGGTTTTAGTATATCAGGGGAAAGGGAGATTTGCAAGTTTTTTGCAGCAGGTGGCTTAATGATCCCTTTCGCTCTTGAGGATGCTGCCGCTGACAGCGTCGATGGTGTACTCATATTCGGTGAAGCCGTTGCGGAATTCTACTTCGTATTCGGCGCGGCCATCGTCGTAGTCAAATTCTGCCTTGGAGAAGTAAACCTGGGAGGAAGTAAGGCCGGCATCAGCAAGAGCGATCTCTTTGGCTTTGTCCGAGCTGATGTAGTTGGTGCTGGTGGTTGTTGCTGGAGTGTAGCTGCCCTCTGCATCGCAGTCGTAGGAGCGGATGGTGCCGTCAGCAGCAGCGATCTCATAGTCGTATTCCTTGTTGGAGGTGAAGAACTCGACGTCGTAGACCAGTCTGCCGTCGTCATAGTCGCGTTCCGCCTTGATGAACGATACCTGGGAGGCGGTAAGGCCAGCGTGCTGCAAAGCGATTTCCTTGGCCTTTTCTGCGCCGATGTCGCCGGTGGAGGTTGTAGTGGTTGTAGTGGAGGAAGCAGCCTTCTTGGTGGTCATGCTGAGTGTGTTGTCCTTGACGGTGACGTCGTAGCCGAGAGCGTCAGCCATTTCTTCAGCTGGGAGGTAGACATCGTCATCGAGGATGAGCGGATAGTTGGTATCGTCGTCATCCTTGAGGCTGACGGAGGTTCCATTGACCTGTACCTTCATAGCGGTATTCTGCTGAGCGGTGACATTGCGGTAAACAGAAGCTGCGCCTACCGAAGCGGTGGTGAGCAGGGTAACAGCGGCGAGTGCGATAACGGAGAAGCGTTTGTTCATTTTTTTCATAAGATAACGTCCTTTCTTTGCCTTTCAGGGGCGTCTGATGGTTGATAGAGAATATGTTGAAAGATCTTTCTGTTTTTTGTTTTGGAAGGAAGTTGTTTTCCCTTCTGCCCTAATAACTGGCGAGCACCTTGTTTTATTGCATCGGGAGAAAAATTTTTTTCAAAAGTTTTTGCGGGTTCTTTTGAGAATATTTTTGTCCTTCTGCCTTAATAACTGGCGAGAGCTTCGTTTTATTGCAACGGGAGAAAATTTTTTTCAAAAGTTTTTGCAGATTCTTTTGAGTGTTTTTGTCCTTCTGCCTTAATAACTGGTGAGAGCTTCGTTTTATTGCAACGGGAGAAAAATTTTTTCAAAAGTTTTTGCAGATTCTTTTGAGTGTTTTTGTCCTTCTGCCTTAATAACTGGCGAGCGCCTTGTTTTATTGCAGCGGGAGAAAAAATTTTTCAAAAATTTTTGCGGATTCTTTTGAAGGTGTTTTTATCCTTCTGCCTTAATAACTGGTGAGCGCCTTATTTTATTGCAGCGGGCATAAAAAAATACCACCTGTTTTTGACAGGTGGTATTTTTATCTGTTCTAAGCAAGACCGATGATACGGAGCAGTTCATCGGGATGGTTGGGCTTATAGGTGGCGTCGATGGTATCAGGGTAGAAACAGCCCCAGACTGCCAGTGCAAAGTCGCATCCGGCTGCTTTGGCACAGCCGGCATCGAACTCGCTGTCACCGACAAACAGCACCTCGGACGGCTGCAGCTGGTGTTGCTGCAAAAAGTAGAACATCGAGTCAGGAGCAGGTTTCGGGTGAGCAACCTTGTCACAGGTGACGATGGTGCTGCACAGCTGCAAAAATGGCTCCTTGATGTAGTGTTCCAGGTCGCCCATCTCCCTCGAAGTGCGGGAGGTGTTGACTCCCAGCAGGATGCCGGCTTCCTTCATGCGGCACATCGCAGGATAGATTCCCTCGAACAGCTGGGCATTTTTGGCAAGCTCCATGATGTTTTCAATCCAAAGCTGCTCAAACCGCTCGGCCTGATCGTCGGGAATACCGAAATAGCGGATCGAATTCTGGGCGGTCATGCCGTAGCTCAGCTTGAGCTCTTCCTCGGTGGCCTCCCGTCCAATCATTGCCACACAGGTGCGCTGCAATGCCTCCAGGTTGTAGCGGGAGTCGACAGCGGTGCCGTCCAGATCAAAGACCACCGCTTTGTATTTTCCGTTCTGCATAAGTTCCTCCTGTTATTACACAATGTATCATAAATTCTATTCTCATAAAAACAGCGAA
Organism: uncultured Negativibacillus sp.; assembly: GCF_944388365.1. Taxonomy (GTDB): domain Bacteria; phylum Bacillota; class Clostridia; order Oscillospirales; family Ruminococcaceae; genus Negativibacillus. Next base: position 3,854 of record NZ_CALXIN010000059.1, read on the forward strand.
GACTGTTTGGATGCCTTCGCTGTTCAGATGCTATTTTGTCAAATGTCCAAGGACGACGCGGTCGTTGCCGCCGTAGTCCGAGATGATGCGCACGCGGTCAAAGCCATTTTGCTCCATCAGCGCACGGACAGCCTGTCCCTGCTGATAGCCGACCTCGAACAGCAGCCAGCCGTCCGGTTTGAGGTAACTGCGGCAGCGGTCGGACAGGATGCGGTAGAATTGCAGTCCGTTTTCTTCCGCCTCCAGTGCCATGCGCGGCTCCTGCAAAACCTCCGGTGCCAGCGTCTGCATTTCGTCGGCGCTGATATAGGGAGGGTTGGCAGTGATGAGGTCAAAGGACTGCTGCGGCTGCCATTGCAGCACATCCGCCTGTACAATCGTGAGATTGCTGCAGGCGTGGCGCTCGGCGTTTTTGCGCAGATAGACAAGCGCTTGATCGGACAGCTCCACAGCGGTCAGCTGTGCGCTGTCAGGCAGATGCTGGCTCATGGCAATCGGGATGCAGCCGGTGCCGGAACACAGGTCACAGACCTGCGGTGCAAACAGTCCGTCACACAGCTCCATTGCTTTCTCCACCAGCACTTCGGTGTCGGGACGGGGAATCAGCACACCTTCGCCCACATAGAACGGCAGACCGAAAAACTCCCACTCACCCAGCAGATATTGCAGGGGATAGCCGGTTTTCCGGCGGGCGACCAGCTGCTGAAAGGGAGCACAAATCTCCTCTGCGCATAGATCGTCAAAGTGGATGAGCAGCGCCGTGTGGGACAGTCCGCACAGATGTTCCAGCAGCAGCTGGGCTTCGTGCGGTGCAATGCCCTGGCGACAGGCGTCAGCAAAAAGTTCCCGATAGGTCATGATTGCCTCCTTGTGTTGCTACGGGAAATTCCCGTACCTTCCGACAGAGAATACTAATAGTAAAATGATAGATGAATTATACTAAAAAACTTGATTAAAACAGTGCTTCGTTTGGATTTTCAGGGATGACCCGTTTCATCGAAGCGATTGCTACCTCGATCATGCTGTCATCCGGCTCCTTGGTGGTCAGACGCTGGGTCCAAAGTCCAGGCGCCGACAGGATGCGGGTGAACAGATTGTCGTGGCGTCCGGCATACTTGATGCACTCATAGGACAGCGACATGATGATCGGCAGGCACAAAACCTTCAGTCCCACACGCATCCAGACGTTGTCCCAGGTGACAAAGGAGGACACCAGGATGGACAGCAGCAGCACGATGACCAGGAAGCTGGTGCCGCAGCGAGGATGGAAGCGGGTGTATTTGCGCACGTTCTCCACCGTCAGCTCCTCGCCGTGCTCATAGCAGAAGATGGTTTTGTGTTCTGCGCCGTGGTACATAAAGACGCGGTGGATGTCGCTCATGCGGGAGATTGCTGCCAGATAGATGATGAGGATTGCGATTTTGGTCAAACCTTCCAGTGCGGACAGTGCCAGCGGATGGGTGATGGTTCCTCTGAGGAGGTTGACAAAGGTGGTGGGCAGAAATGCAAAGAAGAACAGCGCCATTGCCAGCGAGAACAGCAGGATCAATCCTTCCAGCACCGGCATGAATTTGTCGCCCAGCACCTGACGCATCTTCATCTCGAACTTGGAAGGCTCCTCGTCCTCCTCGTCCAGACCTGCCTTTTCGGCGGCCTTCATCAGGCTCTGATAGCCGCAGGTCAGCGACTCGACAAAATTAAAGATACCGCGGATAAACGGTGTTTTTTTATACCATTTGTTTCCGTCAGGGGTAGCCCACTCCTCGGTGCTGATGGTGTTGTCGGGCAGCCGCACCGAGAGGGCGGTCTTTTTGGGGCCGCGCATCATGACGCCTTCGATGACCGCCTGACCGCCGATGGAAGTTTTGATTGTACAACTCTTTTTCTGTTTTTCCATGGGACAAAGAACTCCTTTATGTAAAAATGTGATTCTACGATTTTTGACAAAAACAGTATATCATGAATTTGTGAATAAATATAGTCCCTTTTTTCGGTGAAAAGCACAAAATCGCCCTGTCTGCCGCGATTGGCAGACAGGGCGAGAGGATGGTTACAGCTTCTTTTCAAAGATGTACCGCTGCGGCTCCATTCCAAGCGACCGGTAAAATTGCAGGGCAGCTCGGTTAAACTCCCAGACCATCAGGTCAAGACGGGAAGCACCTTTTGCTTTGGCAAGCTGCTGGGCACGCTCCATCAGTGCCTTGCCGATGCCAAGGTGGCGGAACCTCTCGTCCACACACAGGTCATCAAGGTAGGCGATGATGTCCTCCACCATACAGGATTTATTCCGGATAGTGACAAAGCAGATACCGGCGATCTGTCCGTCCTGTTCGGCGGCAAGGCAGATTGCTCTGTCAGAGCCCACCATCTCCTGATACTGTTCAGGAGGGAGCGGATGTTCCAGCGGGATAAACAGGTCAGGACGGGCATCCAGGTGAAGTTGGTGGACCTGCTGCATCAGCCGATCCACCGCAGGATAGTCCTCATTGTGCAGAGGGCGGATGTTCACAGAGGTCACTTCCTTTGCAAAGGCTATTCTTCGTCAGGAGTCTGCGGGTCAAACGAGCGGGTCTGTTCCATCTCCTCCGGTGTTTCCACCGGAACCAGGGAGTTGGCACGGCGGTCCTGCTCTATCAGAAAACGGGCGTACAGCATCGCGCTCATCGAATAGTATGCCGAGGAATAGAGCATCGGCAGGATGAGCACCGAGCTGATCCACCAGCCGATGAAGGACAGCTGAAAGACAAAGATCTCATCGTGCAGTCCACGGGTCGCATGGATGGAAGCGCGGATGGCTTTGCCGACGGTGGTTTTGCCGTCGAGCAGATAATACTTTGCAAGGAAGTATTTCTGCACACGGATCAGCAGGAACAGCAGCATGAGGATGAACAGCGCACCGGACAGCACCAGTGCCAGGCTGCCAACAAAGGCAGCACCGGAGAAGGTGCCGTATCGCAGGATCTGTCCGCCCAGTACAAGGCCGGCGGTTGGGACGATCAGATAGAGAACGGAAGACAGCAGCACGCGGACACCGACGTTAATAGCCAGCCACAGCGAGCGGAAGAACATCCGGCGGTTGGCAAAGCAGCAGAAGATGTTCAGAATGTCCTCCGAGTTGCCGTCGGACAGGGAGTAGTACCATGAGGTGATGCCCAGTTCCAACGGAATCAGCAGGATAAACGAGCCGATCGACATAACGACGCTCAGCCCGAAGGAGAGCAGCCAGGTGTCCGATACTCCCTGAATCAGTGAGGCGGTTCCCACCGGCACCTTGAGCAGCATGTTGGCGATCATCTCGATGATGATGAACAAAAGGTAGATGGCGCAGCTGAGCAGAACAATGGCCATAGCCTTGCCCCAGTTGTTGCACAGACAGCGTTTGGCGTTGTATTTAATCTGTTTGCGAAGCGTCATAGCAGAGAATTCTCCTTTTTCTAAAATCTAGGTTTGCCCGAATTCAGAAAGGATTATTCAAAGAACATCTCTTCTCCGTCCTCATAGTATTTTTTGTTGGTCCAGTGGTCCTCTGGATTCATCGGGATAGCACACAGCACCTCGAACACCTTGTCACGGCTCCAAAGCTCAGGAGTCATGATGATGGTGTAGCAGGCGCCGGCATGACATTCCCACTCGCCCATCGGGTGACGCGGAAATCCCATCAGTGCAAGCATCGACATAATCATGCCGCCTGGAATGACCAGCGCAGCGCTGTGGACAGCGTTTGCCATCATGTCATTGAGGATATCGTCCAGACCCTTGATGACGCGGCGCATAAAGGTCAGACCGTCCTCACCTTCCGGAGGCGCATTGTGCATGCTGTCACGGCTCCAGGCGATGAAGGTCTCATCATTTTGCAGCTCATCGAGCGTCTTGCCCTCGTACACACCGAAATCCATCTCCATCAGCTGCGGGACGTCGAAGGTCTTGTAGCCAGGATAGAGGATGTGTGCAGTCTCCCGACAGCGGCGCAGAGGAGAGGTATAGATCTTTTCGACCTGCGGATAGTCCTTGTCCTTGACAAATTCTTTGAGTGCGTCCACGCCTTCCTGACAGAGCGGATAGTCGGTCAGTCCCACATATTTTCCTTCCAGATTGGCGCGGGTGATTCCGTGGCGGAACAGATGAATCTTGTAAGTCAACATAACAAATCGTCCTTTCTGTATTCAAAAGGTCGGCTCCAGTCCTTTCGGGGAGATTCGACCCAAAAATTTCTTTTCTGATGAAAAAACACTTTACAAAGGGTTTTTGGTATAATATAATTTACACTATGTAGATAAGAGGTGCTAGTTTTTCAGTGGCAGACTTTATCACGCATGAGTAAGGAGGGGTACACATGAATGCCGATTTTCCACGGCTTATTACGCTTTTGAGGAAGGAAAAGGGGATCAGCCAGAAACAGGCTGCGGCAGAATTTGGTATTTCACAGGCACTGCTCAGCCACTATGAGAAGGGAATCCGGGAATGCGGTCTGGATTTTCTGGTCAAATGTGCGCGGTTCTACGGGGTTTCCTGTGATTATCTGCTGGGAGTTTCGCCGGAGCGAAACGGACGCCAGCTGACGGTGGAGGATATTCCCGAACCGGACAGCTCCAAGGATGTCATCTTCAAGGGCAACATCATGCCGATTTTAAATAAAAAGCTGATCTCCAACTCGCTGAGCATCGTATACGATCTGGTGGGAAAAAGCGAGTCCAAGCAGATGAACACCGAGATTTCCAACTACCTGATGATGGCGGTTTACCGTGCATTTCGCATCCTGTATTCGGCAAATCCCAAAAACGAGAACACCATGTTTTCGGTTCCGCAGGAGCTGGTCAGCGGCTACTGCCACGCATCCATGATGGTCAGCGAGGCAAGAGCACAGCAGCTGGCACAGGGCTCGGACAAAAATCCCGACCGTGTGCGCAACATTGATGAGATGAAGATCACCACCGAGTATCTGATGCAAAACTATCCTAAGCAGTCGCAGGCACTGCTCAATCTGATTCAAAACTCGGAGAACCGATTGGGCTTCCACGACCACGATTAGAATACAGGTTTTATTTTATCATTGCAATGTAAAAAAAGAAAGACTCTTTTTATGAACATCCCGAAAGAGTTGTGCGAAAAACAAAAACGTGCGAAATTTTCGCACGTTTTTTGTTTTGCATAATTTTAGAGAGACAGCGGCAGAGTGATGCTGACAGTGGTGCCGATGCCTTCGCGGCTGTCGATGCTGAGCACACCGCCGTGCATCGACACAATCTCGTCGGCAACAGCAAGTCCGATGCCCGAGCCGCGTCGGGTGGCATTTGCCTTGTAAAAACGGGTTTTGATCTTGGGCAGATCCTCGGGCGCAATGCCGATGCCGGTGTCCTGAATCAGGATGATGGCCTTGTCGTCACCGGTCTTGACCAGAATGGTGACGCTGTCGCCCGCATCGGAATATTTGATGGCGTTGTCCAGAATGTTGACAAACACCTGGCGCAGGCGGTTGGGATCACCCATGATGGGCAGGATGTCCATCGGTTCGTCGTAGTGCAGAGCGATTCCTTCCTGACGTGCACGCTCGGTGAACATCAGTACAGCGTCGCTCAGCTCAGCTACCAGGTCGAGCTTGGTCAGGGTCAGCTTCAGACGTCCGCTCTGTAGGCGGCTGAAATCGAGCAGCTCCTCGACCATGCCGGACAATCGCTCGCTTTCCTTGATGATGACGCCGATGCCCTTGCGGGTGGTCTCACGGTCTACCGAATCGTCCATCAGTGTTTCTGCCCATCCCTTGATGGCGGTGAGTGGAGTGCGCAGCTCGTGGGATACCGAGGAGATGAAGTCGTTTTTCATCTTTTCGTTTTCCTGCAGCTCCAGCGCCATCGCATTGATGGCGTCGCACAGCTCGCCGATCTCGTCGTCGGTCGTCTTGGTCAGATGGGCGGAAAAATCACCCTTGGAAATTTGCAGGGCAATTTTGCGCACCTTGTCGATCGGGTTGATGATCGAGTTGATGAAGTAGGAGCTGGAGAGGATGACAAAGAAGATGATCGCGGCGCCGACAACACCCGCTGCCGCGATGAGCATGTAGATCTGCCGTTTGACGGCGGTCAGCGAAACGACGTAGCGCAGCGCCGACAGATTGGAGTCGTCCATCGAGGGAGCCAGCAGCGTGTAGGCAAGGACGCTTTCGCCGTTGATCTTGTCAAAGGCGGAGGCATCCCTCGACGGGCTGGTGAGCGCCTCGGTGTAGTCGGGCATGTCGGTTTCATCGGCGGGAGAAAAGCCGCTGGAGGTGATGATGACCTTGCCGTTTTTGTCGATGGCCATCAGCTCCATGTGGTCGCGCTCGTCAAAGTCCTCGACCATCTTGCGGACCGAGGCGGAAAAATCAACGGTGTTGTCCTCGGAGTAGTTGACCAGACTGGCATTTTGTACAGTCGCAGTGTTTTTCATCACGCTGAGGACACTGTTGTAATAATAGTTGCGGATCGCAAGGGAAAATGCGATGATCAGCGCTGACAGAAAGATGAGAATCACAAGAAAGTTGTTGTACAGCCAGCGCTTGGTTAGCTTTTTGGTAGGCAACCCAATACCTCCCGTTTCCTAAGTTTGTCTTACAGGTTTATTCGGGGACGCTCCATTTGTATCCGTAGCCCCAGACGGTGGTCAGGTATTTGGGGTTGGAGGGTTCATCCTCAATTTTCATGCGCAGACGGCGGATGTTGACATCGACAATTTTGACGTCGCCGAAGTAGTTTTCGCCCCAGACCTTGGAAAGCACGGTGTTTCGCTCCAAAGCAACGTTTGGATTTTTGAGAAAACATTCCATGATCTGAAACTCCACCTGGGTCAGGTCGATATTTTTGCCGTTTTTGGTCAGTGTGCGGCTTCGCTCGTTGAGCACAAACGGACCGGAGCGAAGCTCATTAGGGTCCTCTACCGGCTTGGCAGCGACCATGTTGACCCGTCGGTGCAGCGCATCGACACGGGCGACCAGCTCGGCAGGGCCAAAAGGCTTGGTGACATAGTCGTCAGCGCCGAACATCAGCGCGCCGACCTTGTCCATCTCCTGGCTCTTTGCCGAGAGCATGATGATGCCCACGGTGGAGGAGCGCTTGCGGATCTCCTTGCAGACGGTAAAACCGTCCTTGCCAGGCATCATGATGTCCAGCAAGCAGATGTCGAAGTCGCCATTGTTTTCGTCAAAGACGCGGATTGCTTCGTCGCCGTTGGGCACATCGACCACTTCGTAGCCATTGCGCCGCAGATTGATTACCACAAAGTCGCGGATGACATCTTCATCTTCCGCAACGAGAATTCTTTTCATAAAAAACCATCCTTTCTAAAAAATGTTGTCAGTTTGTTCGATGGGAACTAGTCTAAAAAGAAGAACATTTCTTCGGTCAATTCCTCTCTGGTGATGGCAAGATCACTGTTTGAGGCAGGGATATAGGCGTAATATTCAAACAATCCCTTCTGTTCGATCAGCTCGAAGTAGTCGGAATCAAACTTGTCATGGTAGTCCTTGGCGGAGTAGACCCGCAGTTTGAGCAGCATGGTGGAGGTATCTCCCAGCTGACCGGTGTAGGCAAAGAAGCTCCACTCGCCGTCCTCCGGCTGTACGACAGCGCTGACTGTCCCCAGCCATCGCTGTGGAAAGACGATCATGTAGC
>NZ_CALXIN010000060.1 GCF_944388365.1 uncultured Negativibacillus sp.
CAAGATGCAGAATATGGCCAACGCAGGAACCTTCGAGCAGATCGGCAGGAAGATCGGTGGTGCTGTGCAGACCGGTGTGAAGTACGGTACAAAGGTTATCAGCGTCGCAAAGAAAATCAAGGATAGTGTGGCCGACACCGCGAAAACGATTGCAGCCAGACTGGAGCCGATGCGGCCGTTGTTTGATGGCATCGCAGAAAAGGCAACGAGTTTAGGCCGCAAGATTACCGACGGCTTTACCCGCGCCGGTCCTCAGATCAAAACGCTGGCAGAAACATACATTCCACCGGCTATTGAGATGGTGGGAAAACTTGCCGATGCGGCTTTGAATGTCGCTCAATTTGTAATGGACAACTGGTCGATGATTAGTCCGATTGTCAAAGGAGTAGCGGCTTCTTTTGTGGCATTCAAAGCCATGAATGGGCTTACCAGCCTGGTTGGAAAGGCAAAAAACCTGATCGATATTTTCAAAACGATCAAGAGCATTGCGGGATTCGCCGGAAAGATCAAGGCTTTAGGTGCTGCATTTAAAGGATTCAGTGGGATAGCGACCCTGCTCACTTCGCCGATCGGCCAGATTGCTCTTGTGATCGGTGCATTTGCAGCAGCAGTTATTTTAGTCCTTAAAAACTTTGATAAAATTAAAGCAGGTGCTGCGGCATTGGGAAATTGGATTGGTGAGAAACTGGGTGCATTGGGTGACTTCTTCAAAATGTTAGGCTCCGCAGTCGTTGGAGCATTCCGCTTGATGGGAGAAGATATAAAATCGCTTTTCTCCGGTATCTGGGACGGGCTGGTCAGCGGATTCAAAGGTGTTATCAACTTCTTTATCAGCGGCATCAACGCCTTGATCAGCGGTGCGAATAAGCTGCTGGCGGTCAAAATTCCGGACTGGATTCCAGGAGGAGGAAAGACGGTCGGCATCCAGATTCCGACAATTCCGATGCTGGCCCAGGGTGGTATCGCGACCAAACCGACCCTTGCTATGGTGGGTGAAGGCAGGGAGAATGAAGCGATTCTGCCGCTTTCCAAGCTGCAGAGCTTGCTTCGTGGCGGCAGCCTGGCATCCACGATGAAGAGCCTGATCCGTCGGCCGGCTGCCGCTGCGGGCGGCGGCACTACCTACCAGTACAGCCCGCAGATTGTCTTTCATGGCGGCGATAAGCAGGAACACGAGGAAGTGCTGGAAAACGACAAAAAACGCTTTGACCGCTGGGCAAAGGAGCGGGAGGAATACGACCGACGCACCCGCATCAAGCCGAAGAAATCCTGATTGCTTTTGAGTTTGTTTCGTTGATGCTGCCCTTGTTTTGTGGTATAATAATAAAAATAAGCTGGGAAAGAGGTGGGATACCTTGACATTGGAAAACAAGCTGCACCTGACAAACTCGGTGGACCTTGCAAGGGAAGAGGAGCGCATCAGTAAGAAAAAAGCGGTCGAGCTGTTTGAAAGCGGACTGCTGGACACTCTGCAGCCCGGGAGCTTTGAGGCGCTGCGCAGGATTCATGAATATCTGTTTTCGGAGATTTATGAGTTTGCCGGTCAGGTGCGGACAGTGAACCTTGCAAAGGGAAATTTCCGCTTTGCACCGGTGATGTATCTGGAAGCTGCCTTAAAAAATGTGGAAGCGATGCCGCAGTCGACCTTTGATGAGATCATCGAGAAGTACGTCGAGATGAATATTGCCCATCCTTTTCGGGAGGGAAACGGCCGCAGCACCCGCATCTGGCTGGATCTGATGCTCAAGAAGGAGCTGCACAAGGTGGTTGACTGGAGCCGTGTGGACAAAAATGACTACCTGCTGGCGATGGAGCGCAGCCCGATTAAGGATATCGAGATCAAGTATCTTCTCAAAGAAGCGCTGACCGACGAGATCGGCAGCAGAGAGATCTATATGAAGGGCATCGACACCAGCTACTACTACGAGGGCTACACCGTTTACAAAGCAGAAGAATTGTCTTAAAAGACAGGAAAACAAAACAGGTATCATCAAAGCTGTTCCTTTTTGGGAGCGGCTTTTTTGATGCACAAAAAAGGGGTGGAATATGAACACCTATACAACCGTACAGGGCGATCTGTGGGACAGTATCGCAAAGAAAGTTTATGGAACAGAAGCGGCCATGGATGTGCTGATGAAGGCAAATCCGGAATATTTAGACGTAGCAGTCTTTGGGGCAGGGGTGAAAATCCTCCTGCCCCAATTTACTGCGCAGGAAGCAGAGCGTGCAGCAGTCCCTCCATGGAGGAAATAAAAGAAAAAGGCAGGTGATAAAATGCAGGGCAGACAAACAAAGGTGAGCATATCGCTCAACGGCGTGGACATCACTTCCGATCTGAGCGGGGACACGCTCTCCCTGACCTTTAATGACAGCACCGAGGAAAACGCGGACAACGTCGATTTTCAGATTCAAAACCGCGAAAAGAAGTGGCTCAAAGGTTGGTTTCCAAACAAGATGGATACCTTCTTTGCTCAGATCATCACGGAAGATGGAACTCTTGACTGCGGTACCTTTCTGCTGGACGATGTGGGAATGTCCGGCCGGCCTCTGACGGTGAGCATCAAAGGGGTGGCAAAACCATCCGACCAGGACTTTTCCGAGGTGGAGCACAACCAGACCTGGGAGCAGGCAACCTTGCAGGACATCGCCGCCACCATCGCAGGGCGCGCAGGTGTTGCGCTCGAATACGATGCAAAAGAGAATCCGACCATCCAGTTCCAGACGCAGGAGGGAAAAACCGACCAGGATTTCCTTCAGGAGCTTGCCGCAAAGCACGGCATCACCATGAAGCTCTACAACCAAAAGCTGGTGCTGTATGAGATGGAGGAGCTGGAGAAAGCAGGACCCGTCAAGACGCTGCGGGAGTCCGATCTGCTTTCCTGGGAGGCAAAGACGACGCTGCTGGACACTTCCTATTCCGGTGTATCGGTCCAGTATATCAACACCGACGGGGAGACCATGACCTACACCCACAATGGCGGAGGAAACAAGGCTCCGAAAATCTACAAGCTGGATGACCAGCTGGACAGTCTGGGAATGGCACAGAAAGTGGCGGCGGCAAAGTACAGGGAGCTCAACCGCGGGGAAACCACCTTTTCCTGCTCGCTGCCAGGTGATCCGGCGCTTGTTTCCGGTGTCTGCGTGGAAGTAGACGCAGAGGACTTTGGAAAGTTTGGCGGAAAGTATCTCATCGACAGCAGCACGCATACGGTCAGCGGTGGATATACCACAGATCTGACAATGCACAGGGTAGAGGAGGGATAAGATGGAGATTGTCAGGGTGTCCGAAGTGGACTATGCAAAAGGACTCATCAAGGTGGAGCTTCCGGCCAAGGACAACATCGTTTCCAACTGGATCACTTTCCCAAGTAATGAGTACGAGATGCCGGAGGTCGGCGACCTGGTCAAGGTGGAGTTTGAGCCGGACAAATACGGGAATCCGTATACCAGCGGCATCTGCTATAAAAAATGCTTTAACAAGGATGCGCTGCCGAAGCTGCAGGGGAAGGACCTCTTTTACAAGGAAATGAAGGGAGACGTGACCCTCATCTATGACCGCGAAAAGAAAAAGCTGACCATTCAGACCGACAAGGAAATCCTGATTACAGCAGCGGAGAAGCTGGAAATTCAAACGAAAGAGCTGACCATGAAGGCGCAGCAGGTGAAGGTGGAAGCACAAGAGGCGCAGATCAGCGCAGCGTCTATTTCCCTGACCGGACAGACAACCATCAACGGAGAAACGGCCATCAACGGAAATCTGACCGTTTCCGGAACAGTTTCGGCAGCAAATATTTAAGGAGGTGGACGCTTGATTGGAAGTTATGCAGGAATCAGCTTTACGGTTTCAGAAGATAAGGTGCAAACCTTTCAGGAAATGAGTCGGGAAACTGCTTCCCGATGGAACACCCATGAGGTCATTGGCGCAAAGCCAAAGCAGGAATTTCTGGGACCGGATCTGGACAGCATGAGCTTTACCATGAATTTGTCTGCATGGCGGGGCGTTAGTCCTCTGCAGCTGGCGGAACGGCTGCGGCAGTTTTGCAGCAAAGGAGAGTATGACAACCTGATTGTGGGCGGACGGAATTTTGGAAAGTACCTCATCGAGAGTGTCAGCGAGACCTACAACGTGGTCAACAACCGCGGGGAGGTCGTGCAGGCGAGCATCGATGTGAGCTTAAAGGAGTATGTATGAGGATCACAGGAGATAATTTGACCCCTGACCTGCGGCAGCAGCTGGAGCTGCTGCTGGCGACCCCGGTGGGGACGGTGGCGCTGGACCGAGATTTTGGAGTGGATCTGAGTTTTTTGGATGAGCCGGTCAGCGTAGCGGTCAACATGGCCGCTGCCGAGATCGCGGTCAAGTTGCAGAAATACATTCCCGCGCTGCAGCTCATCCGGGTGCAGGCAGACTATGAGCAGGCGCAGGATGGGACAGTGGAAATGGAGGTGATTGTAAAAAATGCCGAGCAATAATCCATACGATGCGGTGCCGGACATTGATTTTGTGCCGGAAACGACCGAGGAAATTTTGGAGGAGCTGGTCGACACCTATGAGCAGGTGCTTTCAGAGGAGACAGACCAGACCGAGAAGCTGCCGGTCTCCAGCCGCGAGAAGATCATCCTCAACACGATGGCCTATGAGCTGTCGGTGCTGGCACAGCTCTTTAATGATCGGGCAAAACAAAATCTCCCGAAATATAGCCGGGGAGATTTTCTGGAGGTGCTGGCCTCCTTCTGGGGACTGACCCGCCGGCAGGCTTCCCCCGCGTTGGGGGAGGCGGAATTTACACTGTCAGCGGTCCGGGAGGACGATATCCTGATCCCCAAAGGGACAAGGGTGTCGCCGGGCGACAAGCTGTTTTTTGAGACCGATGAGGACTTGATCATCCGATCTCCATCCCTGACCGGGCGGGTGGGGATTACCTGCCAGCAGGCGGGGGCGGTCGGCAATGGGTTTGCCGCCGGAAAAATCAATATCATTGTGGACCCGGTGGCCTACGTTGCCAAGGTGAGCAACGTGGACAGGACACAGGGCGGCGCGGATGTGGAGGACGATTTGAGCCTGCGCACCCGCATTTTTTATGCCCCGCAGGGCTACAGTGTGGCCGGTCCGGCAGAGGCCTATCAGTTTTGGGTGCGGGAATTTTCGCAGGCAATTGAGGGCGTCGGCGTGACCTCGCCGAGCCCTGGCAAGGTGGATATCTGCTTGACGCTGCAGGGCGGCGAGCTGCCGGAGGAAACCTATCTGGAGCGCCTGGAGGAGTATCTGGAGGACAAGCGGCCATTGACCGATGAGCTGACCATCCACGCGCCGGAGGTGGAGGATTTTAAGGTCGACTTGACCTATTACATCAACCAATCAGACGCCAACCGGGAGCTGGAAATCAAAGCCGCGGTGGAGGCCGCAGTCCAGGAATACATAACCTGGCAGGAAAGCACCATCGGCAGGGACCTCAATCCGGACAAACTGGTTGCTTTGGTGATTGCGGCCGGAGCAAAGCGTCTGGAAGTGACGGAACCACAGCATCAGGTCATTGCGGTCGATGAAATCTTTAAGAACAGGACAGCCAAAGTAAACTATGGGGGTTTGGAAGATGATTAGTTTACAGCAGGTAAGTTTCTCAACCCTTCTTCCTCCGAATCTGCAGGATGTGCAGACAAGGGCGCTGGGAGCCGCATGGGACCAAGCCTTCCGAAAACTGGTGGACTATGCCGAACGTGTTTCCATGACGTTTGCCTTTGTGATGGAGCTGGATGAGGAGATGGCAGACCATCTTTGCCTGTCGCTGGATATCAAGGGATACAAGGCGGATCTGCCTCTGCAGAAAAAGCGGCTGCTCATCCGATCGGCGCTGCTCAACTATTCCCGTATGGGAACCAAGGCAGCACTGGAGGATGCGGTCGGCATCATCCATGGAGGCACGACTGTGCAGGAAAACTGGGAGTACGGCGGGCAGCCTTACTTTTTCCGAGTTGCGGTAGATGCCGGCCAGGAAAAGGTTGCGGAGAATCCAGTGGGCAGGCTGCTTGACACCATTATGGAGTACAAAAATGTACGTTCCTGGCTGCAGGGAATTACCGTCGATGTCATCGAGCCGGGAAGCATCTACACCGGTGCTCTGCCGGAGGTTGGAACCATGCTAGTGATTGACCCATACCGCGCGCGGGAGATGGTGGTCGACGGTAAAGCACTTTACCATGCCATGGGAATGCACGGAGCGCAGCTCATTATAGGTGAGTGATGGTTTTATTTGTACAGAACACAAAAGCATAAGGAAAAGGGGGAATGTTTATGCCGCAGGAATTTGAATATTTTGCAATCCTGACCAATAAGGGCACCGAAAAGCTGGCTCAGTATCTGCAGTCAGGGGAAAAGCTGACGATCAGCTGGGTGCTGGTCGGCGACGGAAACGGCAGTATTCCAATGCCGGACCCTTCCCGCACAGCGCTGGTCCATGAAGTATGGCGTGGCCCGGCAGAGGTGACCGGGGATCTGGTGAACAAGAACGTCATCAAGGCCACATCCACCATCCCGACCGATGTGGGCGGTTGGAGTGTGCGGGAGGTTGGTCTGCTTGACCAGGACGGGGAACTGTTCGCGATTGCAAACGCCCCTGGTTACCCGAAAATCAGCATTGCAGACGGCATTAACAACGATATGTGCGTCGGTATGCGTGTAGCGGTGAGCAATCAGGCAGGAATCAACATCAAAGTGGATGGTACCGTCATTATTGCCACCATCCATGACATCGAAGAGCACGACAAAAATCCGGCTGCCCACCTCGGCCACTTTCAGAACAGGCAGATCCACGTTTCCACAGATGACAGGGAAAACTGGGATAACCCGCTGATCGTAGCAACCGTGTTGTTGGAAAGCGGCAGCTGGGAGCGCGACCCCGAAGGAGTTACCTTCGTGCAGGAGGTGACCGCTCAGCTGCCGGAGGAAACTGTGCTGCCGAACATGGACCTTACCATCAAGGCGGACCCGAACTTGGTGGCGCAGATGGTGGACAAGGATATTGGTCTGGTAGCGGAGCAGACCGACGGCAGGATCGTCGTCCATGCACTGCGGGAAGCGCCGGACATCAATATGTATCTGCAGGTGTCGCTCTACCGCTCAAAATCCGGTGAAGAAAAGACCTATTACTCAAATCTTTTGGGCAATCCGGGAGAGATTGGCACCCCGCTGCCATTGCCGATTGAAAAAGGCAGTATCCATCTGGAAGATCAGTCCACTGCAGAGCAGCTGAAAATCCATGGAACGCACATCAATCCGTCACTGGACTGGGCGGCAACCAGGGTTGTCCGCGGAGAGAACACCGCTCCGATCGGGCCGACCTCCGGCGTGCAGATCATGGACGGCACCGAAACCGAGTTCACCGACACCTATCAGCTCAAAGCAGGCGTGCGGTACATCTACGCCTATTTTCCGCGCAATGAGGCGGGCAACTACCAGATGTCGGCAACCACAGCGGAAATCACCATCCCGACGCAAAAGCCGCTGGCACCGACCAATTTGCAGGTGCAGGACAGCACCGATGCGGGAGCCTTTGGCGCGACCCTGACCTGGGAGGCGCCGACCGACGTTTACCGCGACCACTTTGTGGTAGTGCGCAAGGAGGATAGTGCGCCTACAAGCATGGAGGATGGCAAGGTTATCTATGAGGGCACTGACACCACCTGCAGAGACACACAGAGCACCAATTACGGCATCCAATATTACTGGACGGTATTTGCGGTCAATACGGAGGGAACAGTAAGCGACAGCTCGCCGAGCACCTCCCTGACCCTGCAGCCGATTGTGCCGGGGCAGGTGAGCAACCTGACGGCCACCGACACCTCCTCTCCGGAGTAGGGACACCGGGTCATGCTGCAGTACCAGATTCCGGCGGACGTCAACGCCTACAAGGTTGTGATCCGCCGCAAGCAGGGAGAAATGCCGGCGACCAGCATCGACGGCGAGCAGGTCTATGAGGGCAGCAACGAAATTTTCTACGACACGCCGGCCTTTTCTTCGCAGGCCTATTATTATCGCGCTTTTACCATCAATCAGGTGGGCCAGATGAACGACGAACAGGAAGGTGCGGTCGCTTCGGTGACATTGACTGCCCGGGAACCGGGCAGCATCTCCAACCTGCAGGCCAGCGACGAAAAGGGAACAACCACCGGCAGCTTTGATCTACCGACGGTGCAGCTGGAGGGCCGCGAGGTGGTCAACCGCTTTGTGGCGGGGTATGTGGTCATCCAAAAAGAGGATAGCACACCGGCCAGCGAGACCGACGGAGAGGTGATCGAAAGCAGGGACATCGACCCAATCATCGCAGAAAAGACGGTCACCTTCACCAAGACCGAGCAGAAGAACGGCGCCAACCTGTTTATCACCGTTTTCCTTAAAAATCATGAGGGACAGTATTTTATTTCTACAGGACAGACGGTCGAGCTTGTGGTAGAAGCATTGCCCACCTATACCTTCACCGGTCAGCATCAACTGATTGACGATGGAAACGGACATTGGCGTATTAAGTTTTTATCATCGGGCGTATTGGAATGGCTATCCGGTGAATCTGAAATTGACGTTTTCCTTGTCGGTGGTGGAGGCAGTGGTGCTTTTGGCGCAGGAGGTGGTTCGGGGTATACAAAAACCCAAAAAAATATACGTATAACTAAAAATCAAAAAATACAAGTAACGATTGGTACGGGAGGAGGTAGAGTTTATGGAAATTCCTATGGAATTAGCGGAGGAACAACTACCTTTGCATCTTATTCTGCTTTAGGCGGTAGTCCCGGTGGACCTGGTGGTGATGGAGGAAACGGAGGCTCTGGCGGCGGCGCGTATAATCTCAAATATGCAGGATATACGGGTGGAGGTGCAGGATGCAATGGAGGAAATGGACAAGACACTAATGGTGTTGGAGATTATGGAAAGGGTGGAAATGGTCAAGGAAGTACTACCCGTGAATTTGGAGAAATAAGCGGGCCGCTGCATGCAGGAGGAGGACAGGGTGCATGTGCAACAGGATCAGCTTGCACAAATGGTTCTGGCCCAAATGGAGAATCTGGTTATAATTCGACTACAGATTCTAATTATTATCCTGGGAAAGGCGGTGCTGGATACGGAGGCGGAGGAGGTGGAGCTGCAAATACTAGCGGGACAAATTATAATGGTGCTGGCTCCAACGGTGTTGTTATTATCCGAAATTCAAGGGAGGGTTAACAATATGAAGTACGCTATTTTAGAAGGTGAAAAAATCACCAACACGATTGAACTTGACCCGCACACTGCATTTGCGTTTCCTGATGCTGTAGTCATCCCCGAAAATATCTTTGCTGGCATCGACGACAGCTACCGCGATGGACGCTTTTACCGATACAACGAAGAAACCCAGCAGGAGGAAGAAATCCTCCCCTATGACCCGATGGCAGCCTATGCGCAGGAGCTGCAAAACTATCAGACCGAGCTTGCACAGCTCACGGTCGATACCGACTATCGTCTGCTGATGCTCGAAACAATGAGCATGGCATAAAACATTTTTATTTTTCAGGAGGTTTTATAATGGCTACTTATGAGATGATCAAACGACTGATGACTACCCAGAAGGCAAACGGTACCCTCGATACACCGAGCTGGCAGAACAAGCTGGATGTGTTTTTCATGTGTGACCGCATCAATGATGAGCAGTACAGGGAGCTGGTCGGGATGCTGGAAGCGTAATCATCGGACAAAATTTGTAGAGGTGTAGGGAAAGTTGCCTTTTTTAGGGCAACTTTCCCTTTATTTTTCCTCTTTATATGAGAAGGTGAGGCGATGGTTAAAGCCTGTGTGAGTAATCAGCTTTGTGTTCCATCGCCCTGAGGTTGTCACAGCGGGAGCTGTTCCAACCTCCCGAGATTCATCAATGTAAGGCGATGGTTAAAGCCTGTACGAGCAATCAGTTTTGTGTTCCATCGCCCTGAGGTTGTCGGCAAGAGCCGCCAACCTCCCAAGTTTTATCAGGAAAGGAGGGAGTAAATGGAAGCGCTCAATGAGATTTCGGCGCTGGTCAGGGAGTACATCACGCCGGAAACGGTGTGGCTGGTTCCGTGCCTGTATGCGCTGGGGAGCATCATCAAGCGATCGGTTCGCATCGACGACACCCTGATCCCGACGGTGTTGTGCGTGGTGGGAGTGTTTTTGTCGGCGCTGGTGTCGGTGGCATCCTGCGAGCCGACAAACTGGATGGGGTGGGTTATCTTGTCCGCTGTCAGCTTGGGTCAAGGTTATATGGTCGCGGCGGCAGCGGTCTGCCTCAATCAGCTCGTTAAGCAACACGCTATTGCAGGAGGACTGAAAAAGGGTTTTGAGGGAGAAGAGGAATCGGAACCAAAAGATCATCAAATCAGCGACAAAAATCAATAAAGGATGTGGAACGAAATGAACAAACGAGTATTTATCGGTGTAGGTCATGGAGGCAAGGACCCTGGCGCGGTGAAGTACGTCAAGGAATCCGAAGCCAACCTTCAAATGGCGCTGGGACTGAAAGCCGAGCTGGAACGGTACGGCATTGAGGTGGGTATCTCTCGCACCGTGGAGGAGGACGACCCTCTGACCGAGGAAATCAAGGAGGCCAACGCCTTCAAGCCGGACATTGCGGTCGAGGTACATAACAACGCGGGCGGCGGTGATGGCTTCGAGGTCTACTATCAGACCAACGGATACAAGGCACAGTCGATGAAGCTGGCGCAGTGCATCGAGGCAAGGGTGAAAGAATCCGGCCAGAAGTCTAGAGGATTGAAAACCAAGCTCAATGAGAGCGGCACCGATTATTTTGGCTGGTGCAGACAGGTCCAGTGTCCGGCGGTGCTGTGCGAGGGCTTCTTTGTGGACAATGCCGCAGACAGCGCAGACTACGACACAGCAGCCGAACAGCAGGCATACGGCAAAATTTATGCCATGGGCGTGCTTGATTACCTCGGCATCAAATACAACCCTCAAACGGGCGGCCAGACGTCGCAGGACACGCCACCGGCATCCGCCGATGACCTGCCATATACGGTACAGGTGGGTGCCTTTGCTGACCGCGTGAACGCTGCTTCGATGCAGAACAAGCTGTCGGGCATGGGCTATTATACCTTTGTCACCAGCACAAACAGCACCAACAGGGTGTGTGTAGGCAAGTTTGCGGACAAGGCAACCGCACAGAAAACCGCTGACGACCTGAAAAAGAAAGGCATCGCAGGCTTTGTGACAACCATTTAAGTGTTCTATAACATAGAACAGAAAGGAAGGAAACTATGAACATCGACATTGTAAAACTGCTGTCAAGCATCGACGTGACAGAGGTGGTGGTGGCCATCATCGGCGTGGCGAGCATCTTCATTACCAGTGTGGTCTATCCGCTGATCAAATCGAAGCTGACCAATTCCCAGTGGGAAACCATCAAAAACTATGCACTGGCCGGCG
>NZ_CALXIN010000061.1 GCF_944388365.1 uncultured Negativibacillus sp.
TACTCCTGCCGTATAACCAATTTTCGAGGAAAGGAGAATGAATAAAACCACCCCTTTCGAGATGGTTTTATTATACGAGAGAATATGACGAAAAAACGACTGGTTGCACTGTTAGCAGCATGCATGATGATGCTTTCTGCTTGTGGAGCACCACAGGCACCAGCAGATGGCTCTGTGGGAGGAGACACACAGAGTGCTCAAACAGAAACCACCGAAGAGGAAGTACCGGCGGAAGAAGAGTACACTGGACCAAAGGATTACCAGGGCTGGACAACTAGCATGGCTACTTTTAACCCACAGATGTACACAAACTCCAAAACTTTCCTGAATCAGGGCACCTTGGTAGCAATGGTTGCAGACAAAGAGGGAAATAATACGCTGCAGTTTGTGCCATATCATGCAGCAGAGCTGCCAACCACTTCGGACGGCGGTACAACCTGGAATATCAAGATTCGTGAAGGCCTCAAATGGTCCGACGGTACTCCGATTGATGCAGGTACCTATGAGTACACCATGCGTATGCTGGTTGATCCAAAGCTGGTCAACAAAAATGCAACCTATATGTTTGATACCTGCGTAGTTAAAAACGCAAAAGAATACTTCAGCGGTGAATGCACCTGGGAAGAAGTCGGTGTAAAACAGCTGGGCGACTATGAGCTGGAGATCACCCTGCAGTATCCTGCAACAGAGCTTGACTTCTATACAACTATCTGCAGCCTGATCTGGCCAGTTCAGGAAGAAATGTATGAAAAATGCATGAACGCAGATCGTACCAGCACAACCTATGGTACTTCTCTGGAGACCACACCTTCTTCTGGTATGTTTATCCTGACAGAGTGGATCACCGATGGACACGATAAATTCGTTCGCAACGATGACGACCCACTGGTAAAAGAAGGCTATGTCAAACTGGACAGCATGACCAGAAGATATATCAGCCAGAATGCAACCCGTGCAGAAATGTTCTTCAAAGGTGAGCTGGATAACCATTCTCTGACTGGCGACGACTATATCCAGTACAAGAATGACCCTCGTGCTTACCCAACAATTTCGCCAAACGTCTGGGGCTACTTTGTAAACGGCGCATCCAAGAACCCAATCATGCAGAACAAAGACTTCAGAAATGCTCTGTACTTCGCAACTCCACGTGAAAACATTGCAGAAGACGTTTATAAGCTCTATCCGGCAGCACCTTACATTGTATCCACCGGTATCTATGTCGGTGATCCAATCTCCGGTGGTGAATATTACCGCGATACCGAGCAGGCAAAAGCAATCACAGAAAAATATGCAACAAATCCAGAAAAGGCAAAAGAACTGTTTGACAAAGCATATGAAGCAAACGGCGGAACCCCTGTAAGCGTAGAGTATATTTACTTTGAAGGTCAGGAAGGCCAGAAACGTCAGGCAGAGATTCTGCAGGAAACCTTTGAAAACCTGTTTGGTAAAGACAGATTTACTCTGACTCTGCGTGCAATGCCACCAGCATCTGCATATGACGTTTACAGAAGCGGTGAATATGACCTGGGTCTTGGTGTTCGCCTTGCAAACGTATTTAACCCATGGGCAACGATGAACGTATGGACCACTGACTATGCAGATAAATACATCACTGGTTTCCAGAGCGAAGAGTTCGATAAACTGCAGTTTGACTGTGTATACGGCGAGCTGGTAAACGATGTAGAGGGCAAAGTAGATGCTCTGGCAAGAATGGAAGAACTGCTGCTGGATTACGGCGCATTTGTACCAGTTATGCAGAACGACAACACTGTTATGTACAGTGACCGTGTAAGTCTGGCAACTCAGGAATACCTGCCATTTATAGGCTATGCTGAGAACCAGTACGACATCACAGCTGCAGCATCTGCAATCGCTTAACAAAAAATCAATAATACCGTACCCATTATGGGTACGGTATTATTACATCATCCTGCGGAAGGAGGATTCCTTTGCTCAAGTATATTCTCAAACGTGTGGTTGCGATGGCGATTACCCTGTTTATTATCATCAGTTTGAGCTTTTTTGCAATCCGTCTGATTCCTGGCGATATTGCGGGAGAAAATGCAGCGCCGGAGATCAAAGCGGCGATGGAGGCAAGATACCATCTGGATAAACCGTTGGGAGAGCAATACGCAATCTTTATCAAAAACTTTTTGTCCTTTGATTTTGGCGAATCAATGACGCTGTATCCGCGTCGTCCGGTATTTACGATTATTAAAGACAAAATTCCGCTGACCCTGATGCTGAACGTCTTTTCGCTGTGTCTGACAGTGCCGGTGGGACTGATCTGCGGCATCGCGGCAGCGCTCAAGAAAAATACAATCATTGACCATACGATTTCTGCGATGGTTGTCTTTAATGTATCAGTTCCGGCGTTTGTCTTTGCATCATTGTTGCAGTACGTGTTCGCTTATCGATTGGGATGGTTCCCATTCCTGCTCAATCTGGATGCCACTTTCTCCTTCTCCAAGTTTGTGTCGATGATCCTGCCGATTCTGGCACTCTCCTTTGGTGGTATTGCTACCATTACCCGTTATATGAGAGCGGAGTTGTTTGAAGCGCTCAACTCGGAGTACATGCTTTTGTCCAAGGCGAAAGGACTTTCCAAAGTACAGTCGACATTGCGTCATGCACTGCGAAATTCGTTTATTCCACTTTGTAACGTCATTATCCCAATGTTTATGGGTCTGCTGGGCGGTTCGATGGTTGTTGAAAATATTTTCGGTATCCCGGGAATTGGCTCGTTGACAGCTGCTTCCATTCAGACATCGGACTATTATCTGACCATTGCAGTATTGTTCTTCTACTCCATCATCGGCTTGACATCCATGCTGTTGGTTGACCTGTCCTATGGAATCGTAGACCCACGAATTAGAATCGGAGGGGGTAAGGTCCGTGAGTAAAAAGAATATGAAACTCGAGGTACCAAAACCTCTGGATGCGCAGGAAGTTCTTAAAGAAAAAATCCCGCCAGAGATGTTTGAGCAGGTAGCGGGAGAAAAAATCTTTGACCAGGAGATCGAAGGCGAGGCCATCGGCTTTTTCAAGGATGCTTACCTTCGCTTTAAGAAAAACAAAGCAGCGATTGGAGCTGCCTGGATCATCCTGTTCATTATCTTCATGGCAATCTTTGGTCCAATGATGAGTCCATATCATTTCCGTGAACAGCACACAAGCTTTGGTACCATGCCTCCACGAATTCCAATTCTGGAAAACTTCGGTATTGCGGATGGATGTGTTACAATGGACATCTTTGAAGCAGACCTGGAAGAGTTCGGAGATGCGGTCAAAGAAATCAAGAGTGAATATATCTGGAATTACAAAGGAAGAGAGATCAAAAAGGTAATTGCAGATATTGATATGTACGAATACAAGGATGCGAAAGAGCACTATTTTATCTTTGGTACTGACAACATCGGTCGCGATCTGTTTGTACGTCTGTGGAGAGGAACCCGTATTTCTCTGCTGATTGGTTTTATTTCGGTAATGATCAACTGTGTCATCGGTGTTACATATGGTTCTATCTCCGGTTATTACGGCGGCAAGGTGGACATGGTGATGCAGCGATTTGCAGAGATTCTCGGCGGTATCCCATTCCTGGTTATGTCCATCCTGTTTATCATGGTGCTGGGAGCGGGTGTATCCTCATTTATTCTGGTGTTGATTATCACCGGATGGATTGGTATGAGCCGAATGATCCGTGCACAGTTCTATCGCTATAAGGACTATGAATATGTCATGGCTTCCAGAACCATGGGCGCTAAGGACAGAACACTGATCTTCCGTCATATCCTGCCAAATGCAATCGGTCCAATTATCACCCAGGCAACCTTTGCGGTACCTTCGGCAATTTTTTCGGAATCGTTCCTGTCCTATCTGGGACTTGGTATTCAGGCGCCGGAACCTTCGATCGGTGTATTGTTGGCAGAGGGACAGCGTGTGCTGACCAGCAGCCCACATCTGACCCTTTTCCCAGCGCTGGTAGTTTCGGCCCTGATGCTGGCATTTAATATGTTTGGCAATGGTCTGAGAGACGCATTCGACCCAAGAATGAGAGGTCTGTAATCAAAGGAGGAAGCAACATATGGCAACCATCAATCAGTATTTTAGTATCGGCTCTTGCAGTGCAGCAAGATGGCTTTCGGAAGATGCATTTGTATATTTAAGCACAAAAAGTGGTGTAAACCAGATCTGGGAGAAGAATCTCTGTACCGGTGAGGAGCGCCAGAGAACCTTCTTTGAAGAGCGTGTATGGAGTCTGCATACCCATCAGGGAACCGTTTATTTCAGCATGGATCAGGGCGGAAATGAACAGGAACAGATTTATGTGATCCATGGGGAAGAGGCTGTCAATCTGACACATAATAATGCGGCACGTTATCAGTTTGGCGGTGTAAAACCGGATGGACAGACAGTTGTCTTTGCATGCAACGCTAGAAATCCTAAAAACTTTGACCTGTGTCAGTTGAATGCAAAAACAGGTGAACAGGAAATCTTGTTGGAAAACACCGACAGCTACAACACTCCTGCTGCACTTTCTCCAAATGGCAGATATTTGCTCTACAACAAGCTGAAAGCACAGTCGGATAACTGTCTGTGGATTCTGGACACCGAGAACAAGACAGCAAAGAATATTGACAGCAATCCAGGATATGCGCAGTACACCTCTCCGGCATGGAAACATGACAGCAGCGGTTTTTATTTCCTGACAGATAAGGACAGCGAGTTTAAATATCTTGCTTATTATGATGTGGAAAGCGGCTGCATGACCAAGATCTATGAGGAAGAGTGGGATCTGGAGGATGTCGCACTGAGCTTTGATGACAAGTATCTGGCGGTAAAGATCAACCGTGACGGATACTCGGTGATGGAGATCTACAACACCCATACCCAGAGCTTTGAAAATGCACCTTCGATGCCAAAGGGCGTCATGGCGTACTATGGAATCAGCTGGGCTCCTTCCAGCCATCGTCTGCTGGTGACACTCAGCAGCGGCAAACGTCCATCGGACATCTGGATGCTGGATCTCGACCATGAAAAGGTAGAGCGCATGACCTTTACCGATCTGCAGGGCATCGACAGTGATGATCTGGTGGAACCAATCCTGTGTCACTATCAGTCATTTGATGGTTTGACCGTTCCATATTGGCTCTATAAAGGAAAAGGAGATGCCGGAAAGGGAAGCGTCGCTGTTGAGATCCATGGTGGACCAGAGGCCCAGGAGCGCCCGATGTTCGCTCCAATGATTCAGTATCTGGTCAATGAGGGTCTGACAGTGGTTGCACCAAACGTCCGTGGCTCCACTGGCTATGGTAAAAACTATCATCACCTCGACGATGTTGAAAAACGTTTGGACAGCGTACATGATGCAGCATGTCTTGCAGAGCACCTGGTGAAAGAAGGTCTGGCAGAAAAAGATCGCATCGCCGTTATGGGCGGAAGCTACGGAGGATATATGACACTGTCCTGTATCACCCGTTATCCAGATCTGTGGGCAGCCGGTGTGGATACTGTCGGTATGTCCAACCTGGAAACCTTCCTGGAGAACACCGCGGACTATCGTCGTTCCCATCGTGAGAGCGAGTACGGCAGTTTGGAACATCATCGTCAGATTCTGCATGATGTATCTCCAATCCACAAGGTAGACCAGATCACAGCAGCGTTGATGGTTGTCCATGGTGCAAACGACCCACGTGTACCAGTGGGAGAAGCGGAGCAGATTGTACAGAGTCTGCGCAGCCGCAACGTTCCAGTTGAGTATTTATTGTACACCGACGAGGGACATGGTATTGCCAAGAGAAAGAACCAGTTAGATTGCTATCCGAAGGTTGCTGCATTTTTAAAGAAGCATCTCAAGGTTGAATAATCCGGAAAGGAGGCTCCAACTTTGGAAAAAATACTTGAAGTAAAGGATCTGCACATACATTTTAATGCTTTTGCGGGCCATGTAAAAGCAATTCGAGGCGTTAACTTTCATCTGAACAAAGGAGAAACACTGGCAATCGTCGGCGAATCCGGTTCGGGCAAATCGGTAACAACCAAGGCTGTTACCCGCATCCTGCCGGAAAATGCAGTGATTGATAATGGCGAGATCATCTACAAAGGACAGGATCTTTTGAAGATGAGTGAAAAGGAGTTTACCAATATTCGAGGTTCAGAAATCAGCCTGATTTTCCAGGACCCTCTGTCGGCGCTGGACCCTGTTATGAAGATTGGAAAACAGATCATGGAAACGCTGATTTTGAAGCAGAAAATGCCGAAAAAAGACGCTGAAAAGCGGGCTTTGGAGCTGATGAAGGCGGTAGGTATTCCAAATGCGGAAAAACGTTTTCATGAGTATCCGTTCCAGTTTTCCGGCGGTATGCGTCAGAGAATCGTCATTGCGATTGCATTGGCCTGCAATCCGGAACTGCTGATCTGTGACGAGCCGACCACCGCGCTGGATGTTACCATTCAGTCGCAGATTCTGGAATTGATCAAAAAGATTCAGAAGGAAAATAATCTTTCGGTTATCTTTATTACCCATGACTTGGGCGTTGTTGCAAATATGGCTGACCGCGTCTATGTAATGTATGCAGGTAAGATTGTAGAGGAAGGCACAGTAGAGGATATCTTCTATGATCCAAGACATCCTTATACCTGGAGCCTGCTGGCTTCGATGCCAAACCTGGATACCCGAGGATCGGATAAGCTGATGGTCATCCCAGGTACACCTCCTAATATGCTCTATCCACCAAAAGGAGATGCATTCGCAGCCCGCAACCGTTATGCAATGAAGATTGATTTTGAACGGGAACCACCGATGTTTAAGGTGTCTGATACTCACTACGCGGCTACCTGGCTCTTGCATCCTGATGCACCAAAGGTAGAAATGCCGGAACATCTCAAGCAAAGAATCAAGCAGCAGTTGGAGGAGGCGGGAAGATATAATGGATAATAGAACCCGTATTCTGGAAGTAAAACACCTGTGCAAATATTTCTATCAGGGCAAAGTGCCGATGAAAGCGGTAGACGATGTTAATTTCCACGTATTTAAAGGAGAAACCTTTGGATTAGTTGGAGAATCAGGTTGTGGAAAAACAACAACAGGACGTACGATCATCCGTTTGTATAAGCCTACTTCCGGTGAAGTTTGGTTTAATGGAAACCGCATTGACGGAAAGCTCAATAAAGAGCAGAGCCGTGCGGTTACCAGCAAGATGCAGATGATTTTTCAGGACCCTGTGGCATCGCTCAATCCAAGAATGACCGTTGAGGAAATCATCTCCGAGGGAGCAAAGATCAACGGTATCTTTCAGTCAAAAGAGGAACTGAAGGCAAATGTCAGAAAGATGCTGGAACTGGTAGGTTTGACCTCCGAGCACGCAACCCGTTATCCGCATGAATTTTCCGGTGGCCAGCGGCAGCGTATTTGTATTGCCCGCGCACTCATCACCAAGCCGGATCTGATTATCGCGGATGAACCGATTTCTGCATTGGATGTTTCCATTCAGGCACAGGTACTGAACCTGCTCAACGACCTTCGCAAGGAGCTTGGTCTGACCGTTTTGTTCATCGCACATGACTTGTCGGTTGTCAAATATTTTTCCGAGCGTGTTGCAGTTATGAACCGCGGCCGGATTGTGGAGATGGCAGACTCTGATCTTCTCTATAAAAATCCGGTACATCCGTATACCAAGTCTCTGCTTTCGGCGATTCCGATTCCAAATCCACTGTTGGAGAAAAAGCGTGTTCGCTTTGAATATGATCCATCGAGCCATCACTATGATGAGAACGATGTTCCACAGATGATGGAAGTGGAGCCAGGACATTTTGTGTTGATGTCGCAGAAGGAATATCAGGCCTATCTGGGAGATAACAAATGAAATGTAAAATCATTACCAAAGACCTGCTAAAGGGCTTTGTTTGGGTGAGCGCTTTGGCAATGGGAATCATCCTGTATTATCAGCGGCTGTATCAGCAGTGGATGATTTCGGATGGACTGTTTTTATCCGGCTTGCTCTTTGTTTGCATCGGACTGTTTCGTGTCACAAGAAAGCTGGGTCTGTTTGACTCCACCATTTATGGCAGCAAACGTCTGTTTGGTAAAACAAAGCAGGACTTTGTCGAGTATGTACAGGATCACCCCTACACACAAAATTTTGCCGAGATTTTGTTGTTGGGAGTAGGATTTATTCTTCTTTCATTTTTATTTTGATTTCCTAATTTATTTTGATTTTTCCTAAACTTCCTATCGCATAGACAAAGGACCGCAAGGAGTGAAAACTCTTTGCGGTCCTTTGTCTTTTGCTTGATTTTCTTGGAATTGCTTTCTCTGGCTCAAAACGGCTTTAGAATCTATCCATGCAGCTTAAAAAACTGTGTACGCCATGAGTCATTTATGAGCGCTTCCTCCATATATTGTAAATGGAAAGGCTGCGAATACAGTACGATTTAATCAATAACATTGAGGTGCCGCTATGAAAAAACAACCAGCAAAGCAATATGTGATCTATTCCCGTAAGTCCAAATTTACCGGCAAAGGTGAAAGTATTGAGAATCAGATCGAACTGTGCCGCCAGTATATCGCATCCCACTATGGTACTGAGCAAGCGGAGAATGCCCTTGTTTATGAGGATGAGGGATTTTCCGGCGGCAATCTGGAGCGCCCCGAATTTAAAAAGATGATGAGGGATTCCCATGAGATGCAGTTTGCTGCCATCGTGGTGTACCGTCTGGACCGAATCAGTCGTAATATCGGTGATTTTGCGAAGCTGATCGAGGATTTGGGAGAGCGTCAGATTGATTTTATCTCGATTCGTGAACAGTTCGATACCTCATCTCCGATGGGACGAGCGATGATGTACATTGCTTCTGTGTTTTCACAGCTGGAAAGGGAAACGATTGCAGAGCGTATCCGCGACAATATGCACGAACTGGCAAAAACAGGACGCTGGCTGGGAGGCACAACACCTACCGGATATCGGTCTGTGGGAGTTTCAAAGGTGACGGTGGACGGTAAATCAAGGAAGGCATTTCAGCTGGAACCTATCCAGGAAGAAATCAGTTTGGTGCAGTTGATTTACGATCAGTTTCTGGAAACCGGTTCTTTGACCAAGGTGGATCAGTTTTTGCTGGAACACCAGTACACCACCAAGCGAGGAAAACAGTTTACACGCTTTGCGATCAAGGCGATTCTCTCCAATCCGGTGTATATGATTGCCGATAGGGAAGCATACAACTATCTGACGGAAAATCATGTAGATCTTTTTGCAGACCGAAGTGACTTTGATGGTAAATGCGGGATCATGGCGTATAATCGCACCTTGCAGCGAGCAGGAAAGGCAAATCAAATCCGCCCGATGGAAGAGTGGATTGTTTCGGTCGGCAAACATCCTGGTGTAATTCCTGGCAGCCAGTGGGTACAGGTTCAGTTCATGCTGGAGGGAAATCGTTCCAAGAACTATCGTCATCCGCGCAGCAACGTTGCATTGCTGTCCGGTTTGTTGGTATGCGGCAAGTGCGGCGACTATATGCGTCCTAAGATGACCAGCCGAGTGACTACGGATGGGGAACCGGTTTACAGCTATATGTGTACGACCAAGGAGCGCAGCAGGCGCAAATGCTGCGATATCAAGAATGCCAACGGCAATCTGCTGGATACCAAGCTGATGGAGGAGATCAAAAAACTTGCGGATGACAAAGCGTTGTTTGCACAGTTTCTTTCTCAAACCAGAAAATCCATCAACGGAAATCGGGATAGCTGTGATGCAGAAATGACTTCCTTAAAACAGAAGATCAATGAAAATGAGAGCAGTATCAAAGCATTGGTCAACACGATTGCGAAAGGTACCGGAGGAGTAGCGGAACAATATATCATGGAACAGATTGAAACGCTGCACAGCTCGGTCCATGCAATGAAGGAACGTTATGCCGAATTGGAAAAACTCACGATCCAACATCGGTTTGTCAATCAGGAGTTTGCTTTTTATCAGCAGATGATCGAATCCTTCGCTGCGAGTATCGACCAATGTACGGTGGAGGAAAAACGGCGCTTCCTCAAAAGCATCATCAGAAAGATTGTATGGGACGGGGAAAATGTCACCGTTTACCTTTTTGCCCATGATGGAGAAGCCGTTTTGTCGGAGGTTAAATCTTCCGAAGAGAAGGAAGTTCCATTGAGTGCGGATAGCAAATGAGATACTCATGCACTTTCGGCAGAAGAAAAAGAGCATGCAGGATGTGTCCATCAGCGACCCGATCGACATCGACAAGGACGGCAATTCGATTACGCTGATGGATATCGTGCAGGATGACGAGAACATCCTCGACAGCATCGACCTGAGTATCCAGTCCCAGAAGCTGTATCAGTTTATCGAACAGCATCTGGAGCCGCGGGAACGCAAGATTTTGACCTACCGGTATGGGCTGTATAATGTTCGTCCTCTGCCGCAGCGGGAGGTCGCACAGAAGCTTCAGATTTCGCGCTCCTATGTCTCCCGCATCGAGAAAAAAGCGATTGAAAAGTTAAAGGATTATTTTAATGACAATCGATCGTCCTATGGATATTAGACGAACCGTTAAAATAAGGCGAGATTAACCGGTGGTTAATTTTTCATCGTTTTTCTTAACGAGCCTTCGATTGTGAACTGCCGTTTCTCCTGCTATAATACAGACAAACAGATACGGACGGGAGGAACGGCAGATGAAGATAAACGAAATAATTCGCAAATACCGCAGACAGCGCGGTCTGACGCAGGAGCAGGTAGCTCAGCAGCTGGGTGTATCCACGCCGGCAGTCAACAAATGGGAGAGTGGGGGGTTCACTTAGATAAAGATACCACACCAATCCCACGCTGACTTTTGCTCAACCGATACAGCCGGAGGGCTGGATAACAAGAAAAGGCGGTATGCGCCCCGTGGAGGGGGAGCATACCGCCTTTTCTTGTGGGGGTTTCCAAAGGGGGCAACGCCCCCATTTGGCACACGACTTTGCGAAGCAAAGTGTAG
>NZ_CALXIN010000062.1 GCF_944388365.1 uncultured Negativibacillus sp.
CACAGACAACAAGCCCTTTCGGTTGCTTAAACAATTTTTACTTTCAAATATTGTCTAACTTTTGGGGGTCACTTCAGCACAAACAGAAGTTTTTTGTCAAACTTTTGTACACAAAAGTTTGCGGGGGCTAAGGGCACATATATGTGCCCTAGGCGAGGAACCCCAACTTATCAAAAGATATAAAATAAAATCGATAGGGGTAGTGTCCCTTTTCGATGCTATCGCACGTCAGTGCAAAATGCCGGCTTTTGCCGGCATTTATTTGTTGCATGTAAAACTGCCCTAAGAAACAAAATAAAGTTTTTGGTCGGCGGAGCTTTGCTCGGTTGCCGCAGGCAATTTTGCCCAATCCTTCATGGGCAAAAAGAGCAAACTCCTGATTGAAAACTCGTTTTCAATCTAACTTTCTTTCAAAAGCTCGTGGTTTCCAAAGGCAACGCCTTTGGTAGGGCTTGGGACAACGTCCCAACAATCAAACCATACAAAACAAAAACCGAAAGGGGCAGCAAAGCTGTTTCGGTGCTATCGCACGAGGCCCGCATACCTGCTTTGTGCGTCGCCATCCTTTTGGTGATGCGGGCATGAGAATGGGTTTTGCCCATTCTCCGAACTTTAGAGAAGAATATGCCGATATTACTCTGTGTTGCTCGGCAACGCGAACCTGAAAACTCCGTTCTCGCGCAGGTCGCTTCGCTCGTTGCCCGCCAGAGCAAAATAAAAACACAAAGAAGGTGTGGAGCATTATGCTGCACACCTTCTTTGTTGCACTCAGGGAGAAGCAGTGAAATATCCGCAGAACCTTAGCTCATCTTTATAAGTCCTTGCAGCAGCCGCTGAAAACTCTTGGAGAAGGTCAGCCGCTCCACCTCATTGGAGGCGCAGATGGGCTCTTCCGCCAAAGTTTCTCCTTCCAGTATCAAAGATACCTTGCCCAGCTCCTGACCCTGGCTGACAGGCGCCTCAACCTCCGAGGCAAGCTGTACCTTCGTTTCGATCAGCTCTGCCTGATCCTTGCGGATGATCGCCTGCGGCAGCTGGGAAAGCAGAGGAGTGACCTCGGTTTGTACGCCGCGAGTGACAGGAACAGGAAGCAGCTGGTCATCGACCGGCTGAGGCTGGTAGCGCATAAAGCTGCCAAATCCGTAGTCCAGCAGCTGTTTTGCTTCCTCAAAGCGCTGATCGCTGGTCTTGCATCCCATAACGACGGCAATCAGATCGAAGTCACCGCGGGTAGCGGTGGCACACAGACAATGACCGGCAGCGTCGGTCGTTCCGGTTTTCAGTCCGGTGGTTCCGTCATAAAAGCGGACCAGGCGGTTGGTGTTGACAAGCTCGGTTTCTCCTGCGCGCAGACTGTCCATCCAGATGGTGGAATAGGGAACAATGAGGTCGCTGTGATGCTCCATCAATTCCCGCGCCATTGCTGCAACATCCTGCGCGCAGGTGTAGTGTCCTTCCTCGTCAAAGCCGGTGCAGTTGACAAAGTGGGTGTTCACAAGACCCATCTCCTGTGCGCGCTGGTTCATCTTTTCCACAAAGGCTTGCTCGCTGGCGCAGATGGCCTCGGCAAAGACGACGGCAGCGTCGTTGGCGCTGGCGACGATCAGCGCCTTGAGAAGCTCATCTACCGTCATCTGTTCGCCTTCCTTGAGCCAGATCTCCGATCCGCCCATCGTTTTGGCATAGGCAGAGCAGGTCAGCGTCTGGTCGATGGTGAGCACTCCCTGATCGAGCGCTTCGCAGATCAGGATCAGATCCATCAGTTTGGTCAGCGAGGCAGGCGCCAGCGCCTCGGTGGGATTCTGCTCAAACAGAACCTGACCGGTCTGCTGTTCGATCAGCAGCACCGATTTGGCAGTATAGCTCATAGCAACCGTTTTTTTGGTGTCGTCGGCAGAAGCCGGAAGTCCTGCTGCACAGATGGCAATGGCAAGGGTGACGGCGGCAATCTGTAAAACCCGTTTGATTTTGCTTTGCTTATTCATCAAAGATGCCTCCCTGAAGATTGCTTTTTTAGATATTTATATACAAGTCGCTCCGATCTTATGTTCAATAGCTGCGCCTTTATCAAAGTTGCATAAAAATTTAAAAAATGAAAGTAATTTTTATTCTATATACAAAGAAAAAGAACTGCAATTTTTGCCACAAAAAAGAGATAGATTCCAGAAGAAAAGGTGGGATTTTACAAAAAGAGCCTTGCAAAATCGGTGCAAATAAGGTAAAATAACTATATCACCCGATAAGACAACGTTTGTATCTATCCGAGAGCAAATGCTCGTTGACAGGCAAGCCTGAAAGGAAGGATCATCAATGGCTGTTACATTGAATGCAAAATATCTGCAATCCTTTGTCAAAGAGGAAGAATTGAAGGCAATATACCCACAGGTAGAGGCAGCACACCGCACAATCCATGAAAAATCCGGTCTGGGCAACGATTTTCTGGGCTGGCTGGATCTTCCGGCCGATTACGACAAGGAAGAGTTTGAGCGGATCAAAAAGGCTGCTGCAAAGATCCAGAAAAATTCGCAGGTGCTGGTAGTTATCGGTATCGGCGGAAGCTATCTGGGCGCCAGAGCAGCAATAGAGCTGCTCCATTCGCAGATGTACAATGAGCTTGCAGCTGACACTCCAAAGATTTATTTTGTCGGCAACAGCATCAGCCCTTCGTACCTCAACCAGATACTGAAGATCTGTGAGGGCAAAGATTTTTCGATCAATGTCATCTCCAAATCAGGAACAACCACCGAGCCGGCGCTGGCATTCCGTATTTTCCGCAAGCTTGCCATTGAAAAATATGGCCGCGAGGGTGCAAAGGACCACATCTTCTGCACCACCGACAAAGCACGCGGAACACTCAAACAGCTGGCAGACGAGGAAGGCTATGAAACCTTTGTCGTTCCGGACGATGTCGGCGGAAGATATTCGGTGCTGACTGCAGTTGGCTTACTGCCGATTGCCGTTTCCGGTTCGAATATCGACCTGTTGATGCAGGGTGCAGCACAGGCCAGAGAAGCGCTGGCAGAGTGCGATCTGGAGAAAAACGACTGCTACCGCTATGCAGCACTGCGCAACATCCTCTACCGCAAAGGAAAGGCCATCGAGATTCTGGTTTCCTATGAACCGGCCTTTACCATGATGGCAGAATGGTACAAGCAGCTGTTTGGCGAGAGCGAAGGCAAGGATAACAAGGGTATCTATCCTTCGTCGGCAATTTTCTCGACCGATCTTCATTCGATGGGACAGTTCATTCAGGAAGGTTCCCGCATCCTGTTTGAAACGGTTGTTGATATCAAACATCCGCAGCAGGATCTCTTCATTGAACCAGACCCCAACAATTTTGACGGACTCAACTTCCTGTCCAACCAGAATATGTCGGTGGTCAACCACAAGGCGATGCAGGGCACCATCCTTGCACACACTCAGGGCGGCGTACCAAACATGGTGCTGCAGGTGGAAGAGATTAACGAGCAGGAACTGGGCTACATGATTTACTTCTTTGAAAAGGCATGTGCAATGTCCGGTTATCTGCTGGCGGTCAATCCGTTTAACCAGCCAGGCGTAGAAAGCTACAAAAAGAATATGTTTGCTCTGCTGGGCAAACCAGGATATGAAGATCAGAAACAGGCGCTGGAAGCGCAGCTGCAGTAAGCAGCATCATTCTTATTTACGTATAGCAATAGTTTTCAATACATTGTTATCAGGGAGGAATTTCAAATGATTAAACTTATCGTAGGCACCAAAGGTACCGGCAAAACCAAAACCCTCATCGACATGGCAAAAAAAGCTGCTGAAGAATCCAAAGGCAATGTTGTTTGCGTAGAAAAAGGCGACAAACTGGCTCGCGAGCTGCCAAACACCGTTCGTCTGGTTAACAGCGATGAATATCAGATCAAAGGTTTCGCAAATCTGTTCGGTTTCCTGGCAGGCTTCCTGGCTGGCAACTATGACATCACCCATCTGTTCGTAGATGGCACCTTCAAGATCGGCAAAGTCGGCGAAGTTGAAAAAGACTACGAAGGTTTTGCAGCAATGGTTCAGAAGCTGTCTCAGATTCAGAGCGATGCAGAGATTATCTTCACCGTTTCCTGCGATGAGGCAGATCTGCCAATCACAATGAAAGATTTCATGGTAAAATAGTCATGCAAATACAGGGCACGGAAATTTTTCCGTGCCCTGTTTGTTTATTAAGAAAAAAGTAAAAAAATACAAGTATCTTTGCTTGACGTGTGCTTTTTTACGTGTTACTATTTTTAAAGGTTAAATTTGGTTTAACCTGATGTAATAAAAAATAGAAGGGAATGTTGTGTATGGAAAAAGTAAAAGCTGTGATTGTTGGTTATGGAAACATCGGTCACTATGCCCTTCAGGCAGTCGAAGCCGCAGAAGATTTTGAACTGGTCGGCGTTGTTCGCCACTCGGTTGGCAAAGAACTGCCAAAGGAACTGGCTGGTATCTGTGTTGTTGACGATGTAGACAAGCTGCCGGTAAAACCGCAGGTAGCTCTGCTGTGTCTGCCAACCCGTTCGGTGGAGGAACATGCAAAACAGTATCTGGCAAAAGGTATCAATACTGTTGACAGCTTTGATATTCATACCAAGATCTGGGATCTGCACTGCACACTGGATGAAGCAGCAAAACAGACCGGTGCTGTATCGGTCATCTCTGCTGGCTGGGACCCAGGATCTGACTCGGTTGTCCGCACCCTTCTCGAAGCCTGCGCTCCGAAAGGTATCACTGATACAAACTTTGGTCCAGGTATGAGCATGGGTCATTCGGTAGCGGCAAAGGGCAAAGAAGGCGTCAAGGATGCACTGTCGATGACCATTCCGCTCGGAACTGGTATCCACAGAAGAAACGTCTATGTCGAGATGGAGGAAGGCGCTGATTTTGAAGCAGCAAAACGCGCTATTCTGGAGGACGACTACTTCAAACATGATGAGACTCATGTAATGCAGGTTCCTTCCGTCAAGGCATTGATGGATAAAGGCCACGGTGTCAACCTGGTCCGCAAGGGTGTTTCCGGCACCACACATAACCAGCTGTTTGAGTTCAACATGAAGATCAACAACCCTGCACTGACCTCTCAGATCATGGTGGCATGTGCAAGAGCAACTCTCTGCCAGAAACCAGGCTGCTATGTGATGCCACAGATTCCAGTAATGGACCTGCTGCCAGGTACTCTGGAAGAAAAGATCCGCAGATTGGTATAATTTCAAATCGCAATCGAGAAGGAGAATCGGAATGGCCGAATACTGGGATATTTATGATGCGGACCGCATCAAAACGCAAAGGGTGCATCTGCGCGGAGAACCGATTGAGGACGGAGACTATCATCTGGTGGTCAATATCTGGATCTATAACAGCCGCGGAGAGGTACTGTTGACCCAGCGCCATCCTGATATTCCGTTTGGATTAAAATGGGCCTGTACTGGTGGTTCGGCGATTCAGGGAGAAGATACGCTGACCGCGGCAATGAGGGAAACAAGGGAAGAAATCGGACTGCAGATCCCGCCGCAGAAGATGATTCTGGTGGCGCAGGAACGCCGTCTGCACAGCTTTCTGGATACCTTTGTGGTCTGCTGTGACCCGAAAGACGAAGAGATCGTCATGCAGCCGGAGGAGGTCGTGGGCTTTTGCTGGGTAAACGAAGCGGGGTACCGCAAAATGGAGCAGAAGGAACTGCTGCATCCTGCCCTGAAAAACTTTTTTGAGGTTTACCGTTCCAAACTTCCAAAAGCATTGATCCATAAAAAAGGACGATAGAGCCATCTGTTGATTTCTCCAACCTTGATACTATTGCAGAAAAAATCCTCCAGATCATCTGGAGGATTTTTTGTCTCCTTTGCAGGAAACCTGCATCCTCGTTCTAAAAACGGACAGACCGTCATAAGGATAGAGCGGAAACTCAAAACAGAAAGGACGGCGATCGTTGTGAACGAGGAAAAAAGAAGTCTGGGGGCACACAATCTAATTTTGGAGGAACGAGGAAGCCTGACAGTGACTGGTGTGTCGGATATCGACAGCTTTGATGACCAGACGGTGGTGGTCTATACCGAGCTGGGAGAACTGACAGTGCGCGGCAGTGGGCTTCATATCAACCGCATCGATGTGGAGGTCGGAGAGCTGAATCTGGAGGGACAGATAGATTCGCTCAGCTACTCGGAGCAGGCGGTGCGCGGTGGATTTTTTGCGAGGATGTTTCGATAGATGATGACCGATATTACTGTTGCCAGGGAAACCCAGCTGTTTTTGTATTCGCTGCTGGTCGGCGCAGGGCTGTCGCTTCTGTACGACCTGCTGCGTGTTCTTCGTTTGCAGATGCGCCATCGGCCGCTGGCAGTCACACTGGAGGATGTGGCATATTTTCTGGTGTGTGCGATGGTGACGCTGGGCTTTGTGCTCAAGGATAACAGCGGACAGGTGCGAGGATATATTTTGGTGGGAGAACTCATCGGATGGGTGGTGTGGCATCTGTCGCTGGGCAGTGTTATGGTGCATGCTGCCAGCGCGATTGCATCGGTGCTCCGCCGGCTGTGCAGGATTGTGCTGTTCCCGCTGTACTGTATCTGTAAATTGGTGTGGAAAATCGTCAATTCGCTTCGTGCCATGGTGAAAAAGATTTTGAAAAAAATGATTCAAAAGAAAAAATATAACTTGCAACGAAAGCGGATATTGTTGTATAATCTATGTAACCGGTTTAAGGATATACGAACAACGGGAGGGGATACCGATGGCAGCCAAAAAAAAGAAAAAACCGAGCACTAACCGTCTTCTGGTGATTGCGATGGCTGTTTTTGTCGGGATCTGCTCTTTTAAGATTGCAGGTACCCAGATGGAAATCTCTGAAAAGGAATATCAGCTCCAGCAACTGGAAAACAGCATCAAACAGCAAGAGGAATTGAACAAAGAGCTGGAAAACCAGTTGGAACAGGATCAGGCGGAGACTCTTGACAAGGTCGCGTATGAACAATATGGGTACGGCTATCCAGACGAGCATATCTTTATCGACAGCCAGGCAAGCTGAGCAAATTTTTTGAGGAGGACGTAGTAGGAATATGCAGTTAGCAATTGGAGACGTACTGGAAGGCAAGGTTACCGGCATTACAAAATTCGGCGCTTTTGTGGAGCTGCCCGAAGGCAAAACCGGCATGGTGCACATCTCTGAAGTATCCACAGCTTATGTAGAGGATATTTCCCAGTATCTCAAACAGGACCAGATCGTCAAGGTCAAGGTCATCAACATCACCGAGGAAGGCAAGATCAGCCTTTCGATCAAAAAAGCAATGCCAAGGGAACCACGACAGGAATCCGCAGGTCCACGTGGAAACGGACCAAGAAATGGTTCCAGAAACAACTTTAACAAGCGATATGACAACAAACGTCCGTTCAATCCTCAGCAGGTCAGCAGCTATGAGTGGAATCCAAAAAGAAACGAAAACGCTTCCTTTGAAGATATGCTCAATAAATTTAAACAGACCAGCGACGACAAGATGTCCGATCTGAAGAAGTATCGCGGCGAAGTCAAACGCGGCAGCGCAAACCGCCGTTCCCGTCAGGACTAAGCAAAATAATAAAAATCCGAAGAGAATTTCTCTTCGGATTTTTTATTGCCTATTTTAATTTCAGTGCAGCGGACAGCTCGTGGATGATGCGGTCCTTTGCGATGACCAGAATCTTGTCTCCGCTCATGATCTGCGCATTACCACGGGGAATAATCAGCTTGTCATCGCGGAAAATAGCAGTGATGACGGCGTCCTCAGGGATGTCCAGCTCAAACAGACGTTTTCCATGCAGCACATAGTTGTCGGGGATGAGCATCTCACTCAGCGAGGCTTCGCCGCGGTTGAGCGACAGCAGCGATTTGATGCGTGCGCTGTCGACCTCACGCTCCAGCAGTCGAGCAATGTTGTCGGTGCTGGAGATTGGAATATCAACGCCCAACCGCTTCATGACAGCAGCATTTTTAGGGTTGTTGACACGGGCAACCGTCTTTGGAACATGAAAAATCTTTTTGGCCAGCTGGCAGGAAATCAGGTTGTCCTGGTCCAGACCGGTGACGGCGATGACAGCATCCGCACGGGAAGCATTGGCGGTGGTCAGCGCTTCGATGGTAGAACCGTCCGCATTGATGGTGGTGATGTCCAGCTGATTGGACGCATATTCGCAGGTGCGTTTATTTTTTTCAATGATGAGCGGCTGATGGCCGTGTTCCAGCAGTGTTTTGCACAGATAGAAGCCGACCTTTCCTCCGCCGATTACAATAACATTCATCATGGACCTTCCTTTCCTGGGGAGCATTACCGGATGTCGGTGCTGACAAGCAATTTGTCGCTGGAGCTGATGGTTCGCTGGGTGGAAGGATTCAGCAGAATATCCACCGCCATGGTGATCTCACCGGTTTCATCGACAATAGCGATCAGCGATTCCGGCTGGAGGTAGCGGGCAGCCTCTGCGACGGTTTTTCCCCAAACCTCATGAGGCGCCTTCATGGTGGATACCGACATGACTTCGTTTCCAACGGTGATATGACGGGTCTGCGTGCGGTTGGTCAGCATGGCATACACCGAGGAAACGGTGATGTTGGTGGGACAAACCGACTGAATATCAAAGCGGGAAAAGATATCCTCGCGCAGTGGGTCGAAAATACGGGCGATGATTTTGGGCACATTGAATATTTCGCGTGCAATCTGGCAAACCATAATGTTGGTGTTATCGTCCTCCGTGACGGCTGCGATAGCATCACAGCCCTCGATGCCTGCCTGACGCAGGATGTCCAGGTCGATTGGTACACCCTGGATGGTGAAGCCGGAAAAATCGTCCGAGAGCAGGTCAAAGCTCTCACGCTTGAGGGCGATGATCGAAACATCGTGTCCAAATTGACAGAGAATATCGGCCAAACGGGAACCAACCTTTCCACAGCCGATGATTAAAACGTTCATAGTAAGCTCCTTCTTTTTGCAGAGTCTATCATTGATAGGTATTTTTACCATAGGCACTCCTATTATATCCCAAATGCTTGCAGGAATAAAGCGGTAAACGAGGGGAATTTCAGAAAAAATCCAAACTTTTTGACAAAAATGAGGGAAAATATCTGATGTTAGAAAATTATCAGTTTGTTAATCAATTTTCTAGTGACAAATGTTTCATTTTATGATATATATGGAGATAAGGTTAAAGGATAAATTCCAACCAGAAAGGAGTTTGAGAAAGTATGAAAAAGTTAGCAATTCTTGCACTTTTAGGAGCAGCTGCAGCAGGTGCAGCCGCTGTATGTACAAAATTGGTTCGCGACCGTCAGGCACAGCAGGAGGACGACTATACCGAGTGTCCTTGCGGCGAATGTAATGAGTGCTGTGAATCTGAGGAACAGCCGGCAGAGCAGGACACTCAGGTACAGGAAGAGGCTGCTCAGACAGCCGAGGAGACCTGTGAGGCAGAGCAGCCAGAACAGGAACAGCCTGCAGAAGCTGAGGAGAGCGAACCGGCTGTAGAAGAAGAACCTGTGATGGAAACAGAGCAGGAAGAAGAAACAGACAAGGAAGAACTGTAGTCTGTCAGGGCAAATCAAATACAACAAAGAGCCGCAAAGGGTGCAGCAAGGGGAAATGGACATCCTCTGCTGTCTGCGGCTCTTTTTTTATAGAGGGGGAGGGAAATTTTATGAAATTCTGGTATCTGGATCACAGTGCCGTTGCAGTGCAGACCGACCGGCATCTGCTGTTGTTTGATCTGTTTGGCGATGTATTAAACCCACAGGAAGGAGAAGGTCTTGACCAGGGAAAGGTGTTGCCGCAGCAGATTGCACAGGAGGATGTGCTGGTTTTTGTATCGCACGAGCATCAGGACCACTTTGATCCGAAGGTTTTTGCGCTGGACAGCCTGCCGCGGGTGCGTTTTGTGCTGCCCGAGGAACTGGATGTGCTGTACGAAAAAGGAATTTTTGCGGCAAACAATCAGACAATCACACTTGCTGATGCAACGATCACCACCTTTGAATCCACCGACATTGGCCTGGGGTATCTGGTCGAAATCGACGGCAAGCTGATCTACCACGCCGGTGATCTGAACTGGTGGCACTGGCAGGGAGAAGAGGACGAATTTAATCTTGACCAGGAAAAGCGATATTTGCAGCAGATGCAGTATCTGAAAAAAGCGGTGGGTGATCGGGCGATCGACCTTGCTTTTGTTCCGGTGGACCCTCGTTTGGAGGAGGATTGCCTGCGCGGAATCTGTGCCTTTTCGCAGGCAGTCAAAGCGGACAAAATCGTTCCCATCCACTTTTGGGGAGATTTTTCGGTCTGCCAGAAAGTAAAACAGGCTCCACAGGCAGCGGCCTTTGCAGATCATGTGGTAACTCTGCATCGCCGCGGAGAAAGTTTTATTTTGTAGGAAAATATGGAAAAGAAGATTGCAAATATAGGGCAGGGAAGGTACAATGAAAACAGAGAAAGGAATTTCCATCAGGAGCTTCGGAGGATAGAGTATGCAGCTGGATAAAGAAAATATTAAAAAGATTGTGGGGATTGTTTCCTTTGCAATTTTGCTCAACTGGGGACTGAAAAACACGGAATTTATCGGGAAGCTGGTGGGTTTGGCGATTGGTCTGGTGCTGCCGTTTTTGATCGGCGGTTCGCTGGCGTTTATCATCAATGTGCCCATGCGCTTTTTGGAGCGAAAGCTGTTTGACGAGCCATACGCTAAACGCAAGAAGATGCCCCAGCAAAAGAAAAATATACCGGAGAAACCTCCCATCTGGTGGCGCATGAAACGTCCGCTGAGCATGATTCTCAGCTTGATTCTGGTGGTTGGCGTCATTTTTTTGGGTATGTTTCTGATTGTACCGGAGATTGCAGACAGCTTTTCGACCATTGCGGTCAGCATCAAGCAATTTCCGGAGCAGCTGCATCGCTGGAGCCTGCAGCTGATGGACTATATGCCGCAGATTGCAGTGTGGCT
>NZ_CALXIN010000063.1 GCF_944388365.1 uncultured Negativibacillus sp.
GGTTGCCTTTTTGGCATAAAAATCACCCCACTTGTTATTCAGTATACCATACTGTCTAACAAATGGGGTGCAGTTCAACTGGCAGGCGTTTTTTTATCGTTACCGTAAGAAGTAGAGCAGCAGTCCGGCCTGCAACAAAATAATCGCCGGTATTCCAATGACAAAATACCAGTGTTTTGTCTTGTGGCGGAAGGTGAACATTCCAAGATACATTCCGACGCTGCCGCCCAATGCGGACAGCAGGAATAATACCTTCTCCGGCACCCTTCTTTTCTGGTGCTGCGCCGCAAATTTATCTATTCCGCACACGATAAACGCAACGACACTCATCACCAGGATATATCCCAGTATGATCTTCAGTTCCATATCCTACTCCTTTTATCCGTTCAAACTGCGTCCCATCCTATTGTGCAAACAGCTGTTGAATTCGGTCAAATGCAGCCTGTGCATCCTCATATCCGTTTTCATACGCAGCCTGCAATTTATCGGTGTTATGTTCGATACGATGCAGCACCATCGGTTTGCTCGGACAGATGATCACTGCCTTTTCCTGCTGTTCCAGCTGCTGTGCAAAATGGACACTTTCGTTGTAATCCAGATGTCGCTGCTCCATTGCCTTGCAAAGATTTGGATACTGCTTATAGCGGCGGCGAATGAGCGGCATCATTGAATTTGCCTTTTTGACATAACCGCGATTTTGGGTCAGCACGATGACCTGTTTTTCACATCCATCTGCAAAAGCCTGTTTGACAGGGATGGAATCCGCGATCCCTCCGTCCAGATATTTTCCCTGGCCGATCTTTTGCATCGGTGCCAGCAGCGGCATCGAGCTGGATGCAATCGAACAGGCGATCACATCGTCGCCGCCGCGGTTGGAAAACCAGTGACATTTGCCGCTCTGGCAGTCGGTTGCACCCACCTTCAGGTGCATCGGCGACGCATAAAAGGTGTCGTAATCAAAGGGTACATACTTTTCGGGGATCTCATAAAAAGAAAACTGCCAGTTAAAGATGGACCCTGTTCTCAGCAGCTGCCTCAATCCCATATAGCGAGGATCGTTACAGAACTGCTTTGCAATCTTGACATATCTTCCTCTGTCCTGAGAAAGATAGCTCAGCGCATTGCAGGCTCCGGCAGAAATTCCATAGACGTCCGAAAAGGTGATCCCATGATCCATAAAGAAGTCCAGCACTCCTGCGGTATAGACCCCGCGGAATCCGCCGCCCTCCAATATTAAAGCTCCCTGATACAAACAATGCACTTCCTTTCTGTTCATACAAGGGCTTTTTTGACAAAGCTCTTCCCGCTGTTAGTCTCCCAGGAAGGTCATTCCAATGATCTGCGGGCCGGTATTGATGGTGATTGCCGCGCCAATGCGGAAAATACCTACCGGAGGATAGCCGGCAACATTCTCACACTCCTTGGCAAGTTCATCGCTCATCTCGGTATCGCGGGCAACCAGAATCATATAAGGTGCCTTTTCCTCGGTGCGGGTACGCTGCTCTTTGAAGTATTTGACCATTGTATTGAGGATGGCAGCGTTTCCTCTGACCTTATCCACAATACTGGTGGTTCCTACCGCCGAGATCACCGGACGCAGTCCCAGCAGCTCTCCCACAAAGGCCGCTGTGCAGCTTACACGGCCCGATTTTTTGACGTACTTGAGAGTAAAGGGGCTAAAATAAATTTTAACGCGGGAGATATAGTCGCGGATATAAGCGACAATGCTCTCAAAGCTTTCTCCGTTTTGTGCCTTATGACATGCCTGGATAATCGGATAGCCGTAGCCCATCGCATAGCAGTTGGAGTCGATGACTTCGATCTGCAGGCTGTCTGGATGCTCCTCCAAAAAGGCATCCTTTGCCATCAGTGCCGACTGGTACATTGCAGAAGCACCCGAATAGATGGTGATAACTGCGACATGGGTGTATCCTTTTTCCAGCGCCTCTTCATACTTCTCCTGGAAGGTGATCGCCGGAATGTGCGAAGTAGACGGGATATTTTCACAGGAATCGATCAGGTCGTAAAATTCTTCCGGTGTAAAGCTTTCTCTTTCGTAATATCCTTTGCCATCTGCTGTGACAGGAATTGGCAGAATACACAGGTTCTCCAGTTCCTGCTCATCCTTTGCAGGAATATCGCAGGCAGAATCGGTGATAAAAAAGATTTTTTCCTGGTTCATAGGTTCTCCTCTCCTTATTCGGAAACATCAATATCTGTCCAGTGGAAGCGATGCAGCTCCCCTTGGTTCTGCAATGCAGGAAAATTCCACTGGCGCAGTGTTTCATAAACGGCAATCGCAACCGTATTGGACAAGTTTAAGCTCCGCACCGGCCCAATCATCGGCAGGCGCAGGCACTGTTCGGGATGGCGGATCAGAATTTCTTCCTTGATGCCGGCATCTTCTCTGCCAAAAATCAGATAGCTGTCATCTGGATAGCTCTGCTCCGAATAGACCTTTCTTCCCTTGGTGGTAAAAAAGAACAGCTGGTCGTCCTTGTGCTTTTCCAAAAACTCCTCGTCGGATTCATAATAGGTGATGTCCAGAAAATGCCAGTAGTCCAGTCCTGCCCGTTTGAGTTTTTTATCGTCGATCGAAAAGCCCATCGGTCCGACCAGATGCAGTCTGGCGCCGGTACAGGCGCAGGTGCGCGCAATGTTTCCGGTATTCTGGGGAATCTGCGGCTCAAACAATACGACGTTCAGCCGCGGCTGTTTCTCGTTCAAACTGGTTCCTCCCTCAAAAATAGAGCGGAACACCATATTTTGTGGTATACCGCACTATATTTTTGTAACAACTGTTATATAGTAATATTAAACAATCTCTCTTCATTTGTCAATGAGCGAAAACGATCGCATCAAAAGAAAGTCGAGGGAGAAACGTTCAAAGAAAGTTATCTTTGTAAGATTGATTTCGAAATAAAAATCAGGTATTCTTAAAATAAATATCCGAATCGTTTCTTTTTTAATTGACACCGCTGCTTTTTGTCCGGCAGCAAAGGAAAGGCTAGTGTCAATTCTGTACCAGACGGATAACAACTTTTATGAAGAAGAGAAAGGAACTACCATGGGTAAAATACTGGATGCAAAACAACTGATGGAGGATGTTGCCAACTGGCAGTCGCCGCAGGATCTTCTGGAAACACTCAGCGGCATGGAACAAAACATGGCGCTGTATGAATCAGGAATTCAGGAAATCAGAACTAAATTAGAGATAT
This sequence comes from uncultured Negativibacillus sp., assembly GCF_944388365.1. GTDB lineage: Bacteria > Bacillota > Clostridia > Oscillospirales > Ruminococcaceae > Negativibacillus. The sequence goes on from NZ_CALXIN010000063.1 coordinate 3,219, forward strand.
TGCAGCGGGATGCCCGATTTAAAGAGGGACACAATCCCATTGAGTCGATTAAAAGCCGTATCAAACGTCCGATGAGCATTATCGAAAAACTGTACCGCAAAGGTTTCCCCATCTCCCTGAAATCTATGAAGGACAACCTCAACGACATCGCCGGCATCCGTGTCATCTGTCCATTTATCGAGGACATCTACACCGTAGCCGAGATGCTGACCAAGCAGGATGACCTGAAGGTGTTGGAAACCAAGGATTATATTCAAAACCCAAAACCCAATGGTTACCGAAGCTATCATCTGGTGCTGGAGGTGCCGGTCTTTTTATCCGACCGTAAGGAGCCTGTTCGGGTGGAGGTACAGCTGCGCACCATTGCCATGGATTTCTGGGCCAGTCTGGAACATCAGATTCACTACAAGACCAGCAAGGAAGTACCGGACTGCGTTGTAGACGAGCTGAAGGAGTGTGCGGAAATCATTGCGCATACCGATGAGCGGATGCAGCGCCTGTCCAAACAGATTCGCTGCATCGGCGATACCCTTGACCGATAATAAAAATGAATCATAAACAGGAACAGTTTCCTGTTTTCTTCAAAAAGCGATTGTAATTTCCCGATAAATTGGGTATAATGAACCTATTAAATCCATTTAAATCGCAGAAAATAATAGTATTTTTCAGAATCATACAAAGGAGTGTGCTCCATGAAAAAAAGTGTATTGATTTCCCTGATCGCACTGGGAATCTCTTTAGTTGGCCTGGTCATTGCTCTGGCAGCTTGGATGCGTAAAAAACGCGATCTTGACTGCGACGATTTCGACGATGATCTGCTGATGGACGACGATGAGGACATGGAATATATTGCTTCGCAGTATATTGAACATGACATCCATGACACCGAGGAATCGGCTGCGCCTGCTGCATCTGAGGATTCTGACGAAAATCAGGATGCCGAAGAACCTGTTGAGGAATAAGCTTTGAAAAAAATCTTCCCTGTTTGAAACGGGGAAGATTTTTATTTTCTATTTTTTGAAATATTTGATAAAAAAGTGTTGACATTTTCGTGATAATATGATATTCTTATTAGGCACTAAAAAATATATCGCGGGATGGAGCAGTTTGGTAGCTCGTCGGGCTCATAACCCGAAGGTCGTTGGTTCAAATCCAGCTCCCGCAACCAGAAAATAACAGTCATCCTTTTGGATGGCTGTTATTTTTTTGTTCTGAAGCTTGAACCTACTCCTTCTTGTCATAAGACCGGCGAGCGTAGCTCGTTGGGGGACAAGCCCGACCACTGCCTGTGGCAGAGTAAGGGAGGGCGAGGAGTGGCAGCGGTCGAAATCTGGCGCAGCGCACAGCAAGCAGCAGATTTCGGGTACCGCAACAGGCGCCACGCGATAACCCGAGGGTCGTTGGCTTAAACCAGGCTTTTTTCTTTTCCCGCTTAGCACTTCGCATACGGAAAATACTATCCTCCCATCATCTCTTTGCTCGATTGATTTTTTTATGCTATACTTTTTATAGAAACATCTTCTCCTGCTTACGATATGAAAAACAGCTTCATGAAGGGGGACATCCTATGCTCAGAGCTTTCTTTTCAATCATTTACTTCTTGATCTTTCTGTTTTTGATTGATCTTGTTTTCAGGAATACACTCAGTGTATACACGGATATCCTGGCGGTAGTCTGCTGGATCATTGCATTGATTATCAGCGTTGGATTGGCAAACTTTACCGTAAAAAAGATAAAAGAGAACTATAAAAAATAGAGTGCAGTTCAAAATGAACTGCACTCTATTTTTATCTTCTATTCTTTCAAAGGTTGTTCCCAGGAAAACAGCCGGTCTTTGCGCAGCAGATAATAGCCCAGTCCCGCTGCATCCGCCAAAAACCAGCCGATCGGAACCGACCACCAGATACCGACCACGCCGATCGCTGGAATGGCAGACAGCAAATAAGCCAGCGCAACCCTCGTTCCCAGGGAAATAACGGTCAGGACCACCGACATTTCCGGTCTGCCGACGGCACGATACAGACCATACAACAAAAACAGACAACCAATCCCGCAGTAAAACGCGCCTTCAATGTGCAGATAGCGCACACCTTCGGCGATGATCTGTGTCTCTCCTGCATCAATAAACAAAGTCATCAGCTGGCGTGCAAATATCCAGATGATGAGCGACACCAGCACACAGAACAAAAATGCCGCCGTCACTGCTCCCTTTAATCCTGCCTGCATCCGTTCCTTTTTGCGCGCTCCGTAGTTCTGAGCGATAAAGGTGGAAAAGGCGTTGCCAAAGTCCTGCACCGGCATGTAGGCAAAGGCGTCGATCTTCACTGCCGCCGCAAAGGCTGCCATCACCGACGGTCCAAAGCTGTTGACCAATCCCTGTACCATCAGAATACCCAGATTCATCACCGACTGCTGCACACAGGTGAGCAGGGAAAAATTAGTGATCTCGCGCACACAGCTCCACCGCACCCGAAAATGCCGGCGCTGTACCCGCAGCTGTGGACAACGAAGCCAGGTATAGACCGCGATTCCAATGCCGGATACATACTGTGAGATCACCGTTGCTTCTGCTGCTCCGGCAACTCCGCGCTGGAGCACCAGCACAAAGAACAGGTCCAGCCCGATATTCAGCACCGAAGAAACTGCCAAAAACAGCAGCGATGTCACCGAGTTTCCTACCGCACGCAGCAGGCAGGCAAAATAATTGTATAAAAAGGTTGCGGTGATGCCGTAAAAAATGACCAGCAGATACTCCCGCATCATGCTCCATACTTCCTGCGGCACTCGCAGAAAAGCCAGAATCTCATCCACCAGCAGAAATACCGCCACATTTAACAGCAGTGTAATCGCGCCGATCAGCAAAAAGGAGGTGCAAATTCGCTCCTTCAACCCTTCCTCATCCCGCTGTCCAAAGCGGATGGAAAAAGCTGCGCCGCTTCCCATGCACAATCCCAGCAGGATGGAGGTCAAAAAGGTCATCAGCGTAAAGGCGGAACCGACCGCCGCCAGCGCATTTGCCCCCAGAAATTTTCCGACGATCAGCGTGTCGGCGATATTATAACACTGCTGCAGCAGATTTCCTGCAATCATCGGCAGTGCAAACAACAGCATCGACCGCATCACCGGCCCACGCGTTAAATCTCCTTTCATCGCCCTCTCTTCTTTCTAAACGAAATTTAAAACTTACGTTTAGAAAGAAGTATACCCGAAAATAAACCTTTCGTCAACCAAGTCTTTGCATTTCAAAAAAATCCTTGTATAATGATTACATATCCCAAAAAGGAGGACTGCTCATGTTTTTGGAAGGGCTGGATGAACTGGACCAGCAGATCGTGCGGCTGTTGATTGCCAACGCGCGGATGTCTTATTCGGAGATTGGACAACAGGTCGGTATCTCCCGCGTTGCGGTCAAAGCGCGCATCCGTGCACTGGAACAGCGCGGCATCATTGAAGAATACACCACCATCATCAACCCGCAAAAAATCAGCGGTGCCGTTTCCTGCTACTTTGAAATTGAAACACTGCCCGACAGCTTTGCTCAGGTTGTTTCCTTACTCGATCAAAATGAAACCATCACCCAGATTTACCGCGTCACCGGCAAAAATAAACTGCACGTGCACGCGGTCGCCGCCTCCAGCGAGGAGATGGAACAGCTGATCGCACAGGTGATCGATCCTTTGCCTGGTATTGTCAGCTGTAACTGCAATATCATTTTGTCCAGAATCAAAGACATCAAAGGATTGCGGCTGTAAAGCTGCTTTTTCATCGTACAGGCAGAGAGCACCTCGGACGTTTAAATGTCCGAGGTGCTCTCTGCCTGTGTTTCTGTCTGATCTGGATAGACAAAGCCGTGCATAAACCCATTTTTAGCGTAAACAGAACAGATGTCTCCACCGATGACCTGCTCTTCATACACCAGCAGGTTGGCGCGAATGTATTCCTTCTGCCCTGGGTAATTGCTCACCGAATAGGTAAAACGGCTGATCTGCTTTCCCTGGAATTTGGTCAGGTCAAACCCCTGTTTGAGCTGAATCTCATTGTAATTTTGATAGACATCTCCGAAGGTTTGCGGAACAACAACCTGCGCTGTTTCGATGGGTTCCTGGGATACCTCCCAGCCAAAACTCTGCAAAAATGCAATGCGGGCAGCATTGTCGGGAACTGCTGTATTGTGGTTTTCTGACTGGGCCGGCGCAGGAAAAGGTTCCTCCTTTGAAAACACCGATCCGAGTGCAGTGACCAGCAGCAATACAACCACCGCTACCGCCGCGAGGAACAGCAGCCGCTTGAACAGCGTTTTGGGTTTGAGCGAGCAGATGAACATGGACGAACTTCCCCTTTCAGAAAATATTGTCTGGTGGCTCGAAATACCTTGGGCGACAGCAGCACCATGGCTGCCAGATTTGGAATCAGCAGGCACGCATTGAGGACATCTGCCAGCGAAAAGACCAGCGGCAGACGCAAAAAACATCCGGCGGCACATCCTGCCAAAAACAGCAATCGGTACAGAAAAAGTGCTTTGCTGTTGTTAGAAAACAAAAATTCGATGCACCGCTGTCCATACAGGCAGAAGCTGATGACCGATGCAAAGGCAAACAGCGCAATGGCAATCGACAGCATCTTTCCTCCCGTATCTCCCATCACCAGCACAAATGCCTGCTGTGCCGCTGCTCCGCAAGGGACAACTCCGCTGGCTAAAATCGCCAGTGCCGTCACGGTACAGACCAAAATGGTATCACAGAAGACCTCCAGTATTCCCCAGAATCCCTGTTCCACCGGACTGGTCGCTCCGCTGCACGCATGCGCGATCGAGGCGCTCCCAAGTCCTGCCTCATGGGTGAAGATACCGCGTGCAATACCCACCCGCATCGAGGTCAACAGTCCTACACTGGTGCCGGCGACGCCCGCAACCGGTGAGGCAAACGCCTCGGTGAAAATATCGCTGATCGCCTGCGGAAGGTTCTGCCGAAAATAGAACAGGATGCAGCCGCATCCCGCCAGATAAAACAGCGACATGGCGGGCACCAATGCACAGCAGGTCTTGACCGCACGGTCACAGCCTCCGGCCAGCACCCATCCGCACAACAGTGTCAGCGCCACAGCACACAGCCATACCGGCATGGAAAAGCTCTCCTGCAGCGATAAGGCTATGGCGTTTGTCTGGGTCATGCTGCCGCTGGTAAAGCTGGCAAGGGCACAGATGACACAAAAGATGCCCGCCAGCAGCTTTCCCAAGGGGCCAGGGATTCCGCGGGAAATATAGTACATCGGTCCTCCGCGAAAAGCACGGGCTGTTCGATCCTTTTCCCGAAAGAAAACTGCCAGAAACACCTCCATATATTTTGTGCTCATTCCCAGCAGCGCACCGATCCACATCCAAAAGATACATCCGGCACCTCCCAGCGCCAACGCCGCTCCCACACCGACAATATTGCCGACGCCCATCGTTCCTCCCAGCGCCGTACTGACCGCTGCAAAAGGAGATACGCCGTCCTTCTGCTTCGGTTTATCAAAGAGCGAACCTATCGTCTTTTTGAAGATGGTTGGCAGCCGCAGAAAAGGAAGAAATCCCGTACAGACAGTAAAATAAACGCCGCACAGCAGCGTCAGGGCGATCGTCCCTCTCCCCCATAACAGCCGTACTGCTCCATCCAGTAATTCTTCGATAACACAGCCCTCCTTCCGCATGGTTTTGCTAGAACCTATGCAAAAACAAGGAAGAATATGCGCTGAAAATACTGGACATTTTGCGGCGGTCCGTTATAATTAAATTGCAAATCATTTGTTCCCTATTATATCTGTAAGGAGGAAGATAGATATGTACCAATGTTCCAAATGTTTCCAGAGAGGTTGTACCAAACAGGATTTGACCAAAACACTGCCTGACTGCCCAAGCAAGGAAGCTGCCATTCAGGAAAAGGCAAAGGAGCTGTATAAAGAGGCTGAAAATCACAGGATTGCCTACTGTGCAGCGCTGACCGAGGCAGGCGGCTATGGTCAGGACACCCGCTTGATTGAAATTATCAAGTTCCTGCACCGCGGCGGCTACAAAAAGATCGGTCTTGCCTTCTGCACCGGCCTGTACAAAGAAGCGCAGGAAGTTACCAACATTCTGGAGTACAACGGCTTCGAGGTCATCTCGATCATCTGCAAAAACGGCGCCATCACCAAGGATTTTCTGGGCATTACCAATGAGCAGACCGTTCGCGGTAACTGCAAAACTGAATCCATGTGCAACCCGATCGGACAGGCACTGCTGCTCAACGAGCAAAAGACAGAGTTTAACCTGATTCTGGGTCTGTGCGTCGGCCACGACACCCTGTTCATCAAATATTCCGATGCACCAATCACCGCACTGGCTGTCAAGGACCGTGTCACCGGCCACAATCCATTGGCTCCGGTTTATCTGGCACAGGGATACTACCACAAAAAGTTCTATCCGGAAGATCCTGAAACACTCAACCCAAAGGATACTGAATATAATAAATAATCAAAAGAGCTTCGCGTTATACGCGAAGCTCTTTTGATTATTTATCTTCTATCAGGGTACTTTCGTGCACAAACACATTTTCTGTCCATCGGGTCAGATGGACCTCCAGCTGCTGTGCAAAAAGATCGTCTCCCTGCTCCTTTAACAGATCGATCATTCGGCAGCCTTTCTTGCGGGCATAATTGACCGTCTGCATAGTTCCGCTGCGGACGGTCTTTGTCAGGTAGTATACACAGGCACAACTGTGGTCCACCATGTAGTAATTTCGCTTCTTCATGCAGTCGTCGGTATAGTCAGGGCTGACGATAATCACCTCATCCGCATGTTCCCGAATCTGCTCATACAGTGCAACTTCTTCCGGCTTCCATTCCTGGGTCTGATTGGGACACGGAAGCACCAGATGCAGACGAATTTCAGGAAACAGCGCCTTCATCTCCAGCACCGTCATTGCAGCGAGTGTATCAAACCCCTGTGCGCCGCCGGTGTAAAAGATGGTGACCTCCCGTTTTACCAGGTAGGCAATCGCTTTTCGCAGATTGTTTTTCAGCTTTTCCCGTTCTCTCTCGCTGTTAGGCAGCTGCCGGTGTCCTGTCAGACAGCAGTGATGCCGCCGCACGCTGTCATCGCAAAAAAACTCCTCCATCGTTATCCTTCTTCCCTCCATTTGACCGACAGGCAGGGACTTTTGGTGTCTACAAAACGGTACAAAAAGTCCTTTGCTTCCTCTGCATAGTCGATATTGATCCGCTTGGTCGCCGCAATCTGCTGCTCAGGCATCTGGATTCCTTCACAGATATACAGTTCCTCTCCGGTGAGCAGCACACCGTTTTGCTCTCTGGTAATGCCCATCCCGTCACAGAGGCGGCCTGGACCGGAGAGCAGATTTTTTTCGTTCAGGCTCTTGATCTGCTTCTTTCGCTGGCGCAGCGCTGTCATCTGTTCGATTCCTTCCACCGGACAGGCAGCGCGGATGAGCACCGCCTCAGGGACACCTTCCTCCCGCGTGGTGATATTAAAACAGTTGTACATCCCGTAAATCAGGTACACATACGCCCGACCGCCCTGCTCAAACATGACCTGAGTGCGTTCGGACTTTCCCTTGTAGGAGTGGCAGGCTTTGTCCGAAAATCCAGTATAAGCTTCGGTTTCGCAGATGATTGCCGACAGCGTTTGACCGTCCATTTTTCGCACCAGCAGTTTGCCGATGAGCTGTTTTGCTACCTCGACCGTATCCTGCAGATAAAA
>NZ_CALXIN010000064.1 GCF_944388365.1 uncultured Negativibacillus sp.
ATCTCATCATAGTTGTAGGTCAAAAACGGAATCATGCTGTTGGCATAGGAGTCATTGAACAGCAGCAGACGGCTGGTCTTGCCTTCCTCGTGGTTGAGGTTGTTGCTGCTGACAATCTTGGTGTAACCGGCATTGCCCCAGGTAAACGCCGCATACTTGTCGCGGGTATCGAACTTGCGGGTGTCCATCAGGCCGTTCACTTCCAGAAGCTCCATCCCGTCGATGGTTTTCAGCTCACCCAGCGAGGCAAGCTCCTTGTCCTCGTCGAGATTTGCTGTAAAGGCGAACTGTTCCACCGGCACATCGTACCAGGTGATGGTATCAGGCTCCTGTCCCGGGCGTTTTGCCTTGGAATAGAAGGTTCCGTAGAAGTCCTCCACCTCGTTTGCCTCGAGCGATGACAGCTCCACCGGCGTCAGACCCTTCTGGTTGCAGTATTCGACGTAGGCATAGTAAGCACCCAGTGTGGTCCAGTGGTGGTCGGTATGATAGCAGATATATTCGTCATCGTGAGCAGAAAGCGTGTCGGCGAAGTCGATCACCTGCACGCCATCGTCCGATGCTGTCAGGTCATCGTAGATTTCCTGCGTCTCAGCAAGCTGATCCACCCCAGGGAAGCCCTCCGGCACCTTGTCCTCCAAAATCGCATAGGAGTTTGGCACCAGCGACACGGTGATGTCCTGATCGTACATCCGGAGGAAGGAACGCAGCATTCCTACCGAGCGTTCCATCGACTGCTGTGCCACCACATTGGTTCCCGAGTTTTCCAGGCGTTCCGGCACCAGCTCCAGCTTTTCAAACAGATAGCCGTCGTCAGCATAGGTGATGCCGTGGGATTCGATGCGGCCCAGTCCCTGGTCGGCAGCTGCCTTGAGGGTGATCCAGTCGTCACGTCCGACAAACTGGTCGTTGATATACTGCACATAGTTGTTGCCGAAGCTGCCGCTGACAAAGCTCGACCAGGAAAAGGAAGGCTTGGCGCTGAGCTTTTTGTTTTCAAAATCGGAAAACGTGCGGTCGGCATTAAACACATCCACCGCAAAGACGACCATGACAAACAGTCCAAACAAGATTGCCATGGGATTTTGCAGAATCTTTTTCATTGTGTATCCTTCCTTTCCTAAAAGTTAAAGTACAAGAACGGGCTGTAAGTGGAGTCGACCATGAAGGCTACCGACACCAGCAGCACCACCGAGAGAAAAACGGTGCGTACGACGCGGTTTTTGCCCAGGCGGCTGTCTGCCAGCACCTTGAAAAACGGAGTCGATGCCAGCACGCACAGAATCAGCATGCCTGCATAGTCGCGCAGGTAGTACATCCAGTCGTTGCCGCCGTTGAGGCTGAACAGTCGCTGCAGCAGCTCTCCCAGTGCGGACAAATCGGACAGTGCAAACAGCGCCCAGCCGATCATGACAAAGAAAATCAGGTAAACATGGGAGAGGATGCGGCTTTTTTCCAGCCGCTTGAGCAGGAAGATCTTCTCAATCATCAGCAGCACGAAGAAATACAGTCCCCAGAAGATGAAGTTCCAGTTCGCACCGTGCCAGAAGCCGGTGAGGAACCACACTGCAAAGATATTGAAGAAATGGCGGGCACGTCCCACGCGGTTGCCGCCCAGCGGGATATAGACATATTCACGGAACCACGAACTGAGGGTGATGTGCCATCTGCGCCAGAACTCGGTGACGCTCTTGGAAATATAAGGATAGTTAAAGTTCTGCGGGAAGAAGAAGCCGAGCATTCTGCCCAGACCGATCGCCATCAGCGAATAGCCGCTGAAGTCAAAGTAAATCTGGAAGCTGTAGGCAAGCAGTCCCATCCAGGCAAGCGGAGTGGAAACATTTGCAAAGCCCAGTGTCTGCACCTCGGTCCAGAGTGCACCGATGGTATCCGCCAGCAAAATCTTGCTGGCAAGGCCCATGATAAACAGTCCTGCGCCGTCGTTGATCTGCTCGAGCGTAATCTTGCGGTGCTTCAGCTCCCTGCTGATGTCCGAATACAGCACGATCGGGCCGGCAATCAACTGCGGGAACAGCACGACAAAGGTACCAAAGTCGATCAGATTGTGCTCCACCTTGATTTTGCGGCGGTAGACGTCGATGGTGTAGGCCATAATCTGGAAGGTATAGAAGCTGATGCCCAGCGGCAGATGAAACTCGGAGGAGCTGAGCAGCGGCAGGCTTGTCCCCAACAAGGCGTTAATATTGGAAAGGAAGAAGTTGGTATACTTAAAGAAGAGCAAAAAGCCCAGGGTGATTGCAAAAGCAATCCAGAAGCAGGCGCGGCGCACTCCTTCCTTTTTGTCAAAGCGTTCCATCAGCAATCCGGCAACATAGTTGACCGCGATGGAAACAAGCATGATCGGAAAGAACTTGGGTTCTCCCCAAGTATAGAAAAACAGGCTGGCTAAAAACAAAACGGTATTTTTCAGTTTTGTAGGGGCCAGATAATAGATCAAAAAGGTAATCGGTAAAAACCGAAACAGAAACAGCAGACTGCTGAAAACCAAGGCAGTAACCTCCTAAATTGTTTTTTTCCGACACAATTACACAAGCTCTGTGCCGAAAGTCTTACCAATACAGGGTAGCAGATTTTATGTAAAATATCAAGAGATTTTCTCCAAGAGGTCATATTTTTACAATTATCCTTTTTCTATCCTTCCATACGCAGTGATGCAGGGCAACCAATCGGGCCGCCCTGCATCGTTTTCCCTGCTATTCAAAATAACCGTTGACAATTTTCTGGGCACGATCCATCTCGCTGTCGTAGCCCTTTTCACTGTCGCCTGCAATGACAAGGAACAGATAGTTGCCCTTCTGGATGATCTGACCAGCCTGTGCCTTTTCGTATTGGTCGGGCAGATACTCCTCAAAGTTTTTGACAATTTCCTCCTTGCGGGCTTCCAGCGCCTGTCTGACCGCATCCACCTTGCCGTCCTTGACCTTCAGACCGATGATGTGGTCAGCGGAAGTATTGACGGCAGAATATTCGCCGTAGTACTCCTCAATGTCGGCTGGGTCTACGCCAAACACCTCTTTAAGCGAACTTTCATCCAGTTTTTCCGGCATGGTGATGCCCAGCTCTTCTCCCAGCTGCATGATGACATCCTGCAAACGACTGCCGGCTGCCATAATCATGCCCTGTTCATTCTCCATCATCTCTTTGGCGGTGTCCATTCCCGACGACATGTCTTCTTCGGTGCGGGTTTTCGCATCCTTTTCCAGCTGCCCTACCCTGCCGTTCTCCGAACAGCCTGCAAATACACCGGCTGTCAGAAGAGCGGCAAGGAGCAGCGAAGTCATTTTTTTCATCACTTTTCCTCGTTTCCATTTTGAAATTTGGTCGCATCAGACTCGATGCACTGTTAGTATATGCAGACAAACCGCCTTTCAACCAAACGGGGAAATTTTTATCAAGCTTGTATTCTTTTCATATTTTATTGCAGAAAATCTGATTTTTTGCCGCTGCAGGTAACATCCAGCCGATGCATCGCTCGGGTGCAGGCGATGTACAATAGACTCTGCTCCATCTGGGTCCGATAGTTTTGCTGCGATACCCCTGGCAGAATGACCTGGTCAAACTCCAAACCTTTGGACATATGTACCGAGGTGACCACGATGCCCTGCGAAAAGCTGGTGCTTTCAAAGTCGAGCAGCGTTACCTCTTCACCCGCCTGCTGCAGCTTCTCAAACAGCTCTCCTGCTTGGCTTTGCGATTTGCAGATAATGCCCATCGAACCAAACGAGGAGTTGCGAAACTCCTCCATCAGCTGACGCACCCTGGCAAGTTCTTCCTCTGAATCCGCACACTCCGAAACGGTCGGCAGTGGACCATGGCGCTCGATCGAAACCAGCTTTTTGTTGTTGAGGATCTTTCGGGCAAACTCGGAGATTTCCAGCGTGGAACGGTAGCTCTTGCACAGCTCGATGGTTTGACAGCCCTCGAAGTACGGCTCGATCTTTTCGATGCTGGAGGAGCTGTACGGGTTGACACTCTGAAAGCTGTCGCCCAGAATGGTCATCCTGCAAGAAAACAGCTTTGCCAGCACTGCATATTGGATCGGGGTATAGTCCTGCATCTCATCGACCAGCAGATGCTTGACCTTTTCATAGCCGCGGTCGACTCCCTCAAAGAAAAGTTTGGTGTAGAGAAACGGATAGAGGTCCGCATATTCCAGCGTCTTTTTGCCTGCCATGCAGAAGGCCTGCGGCTGACCGATCGACTCATAAAAAGCCTGATACAACGCCATTGCATCCGGCAGAAGGAACATGTGCTGGACGGTATCGCGCACCTTCTTGGCTGCCTTTGGGTCCAGCTTCTTTTCATTCTCTGCGCGATATTTATGCAGAATTCTATCCGCGATTTTGCGCAGGCGCACCTTGATGGAAAGGTTCTTGTAATAATGGTATTCCTTTTCGATGCTCTCTTTGGAGGCAAACACGTCCTCCACCGACAGATCTTCCGGCGCAAAGTAGCGCTCCTGTGCCTCCTCCAAAAAGGACTGAAGCTGCTTGACAAACTGATTGGTCGCTTTCAGACGGATTCGTTCCCGTGCTGCCGGATCTTCGTTTTCGATCAGCGATTCCACCTGCTGTGCAAAGGTCTGATACTTATATTTCTTTCCCATGTATTCGCGGGCAAGTTCATCAAACTCAATCTCCGCGATGTTTTCCTCGCCCAGCTCTGGAAGGACGCTGGAGATATAATCGGCGAAGACCTTGTTCGGAGAGATAATCAGGATGTTCTGGGAATTGAGCACTCCTCTTTGACGGTAGAGCAGAAATGCGATGCGGTGCAGTGCAATCGAGGTTTTGCCCGAACCGGCAGCTCCCTGAATAATCATCACCTTGGCTGTTTCGTTGCGGATGATCTGGTTCTGCTCCTTCTGGATGGTCGCCACGATGTTCTTCATCTTTTCGTCCGAGCTGTGGCTCAGCTCCTTCTGCAGCACCTCATCGCCGATGTTGAGCGACGATTCGATCATGTAGTCCATGACTCCGCGCTGAATCTTGTACTGGCGTTTGAGACGCAGCTCTCCGTCCACCTCTCCCATCGGAGCAAGATAGTGCGCCGGTCCGATCTCGAAGTCATAGAACACGCTGGACACCGGCGCACGCCAGTCATAGATCAGATTGTGCAGGCCTCCTCCGCGGGAAAAGCCGTACACACCGATGTAAAACACTTCCTCTTTGTCGTCGTGGCAAAAGTCGATCCTGCCAAAGTACGGCGAGTCGATCAGCTTGGTGACCCGCTTTTTCTGCTTGAGGACATCCTCCCCGAACAGCGCCTCCTCCAATACCGATACACGGCTCATCGCCTTTTCCACTTTATCCAGCTGTGCCTGGTTTTCGTACATGTACTGTTTGAGTCCCAAAATCTTTTCCTGGTACTCCTGGAGCTTTTCGTCCAGCTCCACCAGCTCTTCCTTCAATTCCTTTTCAATCTCGTCCAGATAGAGCCGCTCTTCCTTTTCTGTCGGATGAAGCATCATCCTTCCTCCTCCCTGTTTCTCTTCTTTTGTTTTGTTTCTTTCTTTAATAAGTATAAAGGAAATTTCAAAAAAGTATAGACTTATCTTTTGATTTGTGGTAATGTATTGTTATAGTACGTCTATCAATACAGGCAGAATTCGTATGTTTATTCATAAATATTTGATATATTCACTATATTAAGCATAAATTTACATTTTGCTGCCCTATCCTGATAAAATGACAGATAAAAAGGTTGCTGTTTTTTATAAAAACAGCAACCTTTTTTGCTGAAGCTATTCTTTTTAAGAAACAACTGTTACTTTGCCATCTCCAGCAGCTGTGCTTCGGTAATGACCTCGATGCCAAGCTCGTTTGCCTTGTCCAGTTTGGAACCGGCTTCCTCGCCCGCTACCACATAGCTGGTCTTTTTCGAGACCGAACCGGACACCTTTCCGCCCAGCGACTCAATCAGTTCCTTTGCTTCGCTGCGCTTGAGGGTTGGCAGCGTGCCGGTCAGCACAAAGGTCTTGCCGGCAAAGGTGTCACCGGCGGCCTGTTTGAGGCTCTGCATATTGACTCCCACCTCTGCCAGACGGTCGATCTGCTGACAGTTTTGCTCCCCTGCAAAAAATGCCACAATGCTTTCGGCGACGATCTGACCAAAGCCTTCCAGTGCGGTCAGCTCCTCGACTGTCGCCTGACGCAGACGCTCCATACTGCCAAAGTGCTGGGCAAGCTGTGCCGCCGTTTTTTCGCCGATGTTCGGAATTCCCAGTGCAAAGACGACTCTGGACAGATCGTTTTGCTTGGAGCGTTCGAGCGAAGCCATCAGGTTTGCTGCACTCTTTTTGCCCATGCGGTCGAGCGAAGCAATCTGCTCCTCGGTCAGATGGTACAGGTCCGCAGGAGCATGTACCCATCCTGCACCGACCAAGCCTTCCAGCACCGCCGGACCCATGCCGTCGATATCCATGGCATCGCGGGAAGCAAAATGAATGAGGTTGCGCATCAACTGTGCCGGACACTGGATGTTCGGACAGCAGACAGCAGCCTGTCCCTCCTCGCGCACCACGCGGGTATGGCAGGACGGGCAGTATTCGGGCAGATGATAGACCGGTGCGCCGCAGTGTTGTGCCACCGCGACCACCTCCGGGATAATGTCGCCGGCTTTGCGCACAATGATTTTGTCACCGACGGCGATCTGCTTCTGGTCGATGAAATCCTGGTTGTGCAGCACTGCACGGCTGACGGTGGTTCCTGCCAGCTGGATCGGCTCAAAGACTGCTGTCGGCGTTAGCGCGCCGGTGCGTCCTACCTTGACCTCAACATCCAGCAGAGTGGTGACCTTCTCCTCCGGCGGATACTTGAAAGCGACTGCCCAACGCGGGAATTTGGCAGTAGCGCCGAGCTGTTCGCGCTGGGACAGATCGTCAACCTTAACGACTGCACCGTCGATATCAAATCCATAGCTGCCGCGCCGCTGACCGATGGCCTCGATCTCCGCGATGGCAGCCTGAATGTTGTCTACTCGCAGGTAGGACGGCGACACCTGAAATCCCAGCTCGTGCAGTACATCGAGCGACTGTTTGTGGCCGGTGATCTCCAAGCCCTCGACCTGCTGGAGGTTAAAGATAAACACATCCAGTCCGCGCTGAGCGGTGATTTTCGGATTTTTCTGGCGCAGCGAACCAGCAGCGGCATTGCGCGGATTCTTAAACGGCTTTTCCTCGCGCTCCTCCTGCTGTGCAACCACCTTTTCAAAGCTCTGCACCGGCATGTACACCTCACCGCGCACCTCCAGATACGGGATCTGCTGCTTTAAACGCAGCGGAATCGAAGCGATGGTGCGCAGGTTTTCGGTGACATCCTCACCGACAAAGCCGTCGCCGCGTGTGGAGCCGCGCACAAACACACCGTCGCGGTATTCCAGCGACACCGACAGACCGTCGATTTTCGGTTCCACCACATAGAGCGGATGGTCGATCGTTTCCCGCACGCGGCGGTCAAAGTCCTCGACCTCCTCGGACGAAAAGACGTCCTGCAGCGAACCCATCTGCACAACATGCTCCACCGGAGCGAAGCTGTTGGAAGCGTGACCGCCCACCCGATGGGTCGGTGAATCAGGGGTGAGCAGCTGCGGATACTGCTGCTCAATGTCGATGAGCTGGTGCATCAGCTTGTCAAACTCATAGTCGCTGATGGTGGATTCATTCTTCTGATAGTAAAGATCGCTGTAATAGTTTATCTTTTCGCGCAGCTGCTGTGCAAGCGCAGCTGCCTGTTCAAAATCCAGTTGCATAATCGTCACTCCATCCGTTTTTGGTGATACCTTATTATAGCAAGTTTTATACAAAGTTTCAATTTTCCTCATCCGCTTTTTTCTGCTCAGCAAAGCCTCCCTGTGCATACAGCTGCGGCACCTCGCCTGCAATCAGCCGTTCCTCCAGCAAAAAGGTCGTTTCGCATCCTGCGGGCTGGCTGACTCCCGCCAAGGTAGTATTCAGCTCCAGTTTGACCTTCATCTGCACCTGATATACCGTCTGGTTGATTCCTGCCGACTGGATGTTCTGAACAAAGTCCACCTGGGTGCTCCCGTAGGGTTCGACGATAAATTCGATGCGCGGTCCACGACCATTGAGCAGCGCGCCGCCCAGGATGGTTCCAAGCGGAATGGACAATTTGCGCTTTGGAAGCTCCGTCACCTGCTCGGTCAGCCGAAGGGTAAGATCTGCTTTGAGCAGATTTGCCTTCTGTGCATCCATTCCCACCGACAGGATACGACCATCCTCGTCCCGCTCCACCTGCATAAATTCGCCGCCGTATTCCTGCAGGCTTTCTGCCACCTGAACACTGACCATCTCCGCTGCCAGATTGTTTCCCTGCGTCCTTGCTGCCAGACGAAGCGTCGGCACCGCTTTGAGCTGAAAGGCATTGAGCAGCAGCAGAATGACTGC
Source organism: uncultured Negativibacillus sp. (assembly GCF_944388365.1). Lineage (GTDB taxonomy): Bacteria > Bacillota > Clostridia > Oscillospirales > Ruminococcaceae > Negativibacillus. The sequence goes on from NZ_CALXIN010000064.1 coordinate 8,426, forward strand.
AATCAACAGTCCCCAGACCAGCGGCTGATACCAACGCTCCCAACCGGTTTTGCCCAGATGGCGACAGCACCGCATTGCAAACCGACGCCGCATCTTTTTCCCTCCCGTTCTTGATAAATTTTTTTCTAAAATGCTATGCAATAAAAAGCTTTCATCCTGACACTATTATTCCGAAAGGGCAAAAAAGATACACCTTTCCATATGAAACATCAGAAAATAAAACTTTTTAAAAGAAACGGAGAATTACAATGATGAAACGTATTTTAGTATTCTGTCTTGCAGCTGCATTGGCACTGGGCGCACTGACTGCCTGCCAGTCTGGCGATTCCTCTGCACAGGGCGGCAGCTCCTCGGCTCAGGAAGAACAGGTCAAAGAGCCTGCACTGGACGACATCGTACAGGCAGTCAAGGATACTTATGGCGAGAACTATCTGCCTTCCATGGATATTACCGAGGAAATGCTCTCGGACATCTACGGCATCAACACCGACAACATCGAGGAATTCTATGCACAGGCTCCGATGATCAGTGCTCATGTAGATACCTTTATTGCCATCAAAGCCGTGGAAGGCAAAGGCGAAGAGGTAGAAAAAGAGCTTCAGGCTTATCTGGACTACATGGTGGAAAACTCGATGAACTACCCAATGAATATCGCCAAGGTACAGACCGCTAAGGTGGTCCGCCATGGAGACTATGTGTTCTATGTCATGCTGGGCGCTTACAACGACAACCCAGACGCAACCGAGGAGGACAATGTCAAATTCTCGGAAGAACAGGTACAGATGGGTCTGGACACCATCGCTTCCTTCTTCTAATCGTTACACTTCGCGGCAGCCGCAGAGGAAAACCTCTGCGGCTGTTTTTTTTTGCAAATATTTTTGTTCTGGGAAGGGCGGATTCTCGTCCCATTTTCTTGACGAAAAGCACCTGTATATATTAAAATGAAAGAAAACGGATGTTGTCAGAATGCGGCTCTTTTCAATGATCCTGACAACACCAAGAGGAGTGAGTGTCATCGACGTTCCAAGTAACAGTACCAAGCACAGCACTGCTGACACCATTGAAAGGATTCTTTGGGCAGTCGCCATATCCATGATGTTGTTTGCCTTCTGTTTGGATACCCCATCGGGGATTTTCCAGGGCATCTGGCGCATTATTCTGCACCCTGACGGGCTGATTACCGATTACAGCAGCGTCGGTGGATTTGGTGCCACCTTCTTTAACGCGGGTTTGATTATGGCAGCCTCCATTATTATCGTCAAGCTCAGCCATGCCATGATCAGTGGTCCCACCATCGCCTGTATCTTTTTGATGGCAGGCTTTGCGATGTTCGGCAAAAACGTTGCCAACATCTGGCCCATCATTCTGGGTGTATTCCTCTTTTCCAAGGTAAACCACGAGAGCTTTTCCAAGTATGTTTACATCGCTCTGTATGCGACTGCCCTCTCTCCGCTGATTACTGCGGTGGCCATCGAATCGGAAAATATGTTGCAAAAACTGATCGTTGTCATCGTGTTTGGCGCTGTCATTGGTTTTCTGACACCGCCGCTGGCTACCTACTGTCTGAGGGTTCATCAGGGTTACAATTTGTACAACGTCGGATTTGCTGCCGGTCTGGTGGGCACACTGATTGTGTCGGTGATGAAGTCCTTCGGCTTTGAAATCACCACCAGCCTGGTCTGGACCTACGAGAACAATCCGCTGGTTGTCGGATATATGTACCTGCTCTCCACCATCTTAATGGTGGCTGGCTGGTGGATGACCCCCGATAAACGCTCCCTCAAGCGTATCTATCGCCATTCGGGACGTCTGGTCGCTGACTTCATCCTGCTGGATGGTCTGCCGATCACCCTGTTCAACATGGGAACGCTTGGCATCTTTGCCACCACCTATATTCTCCTCATCGGCGGCACCATCAACGGCGCCACCATGGGCGGCATCTTCACCATCATCGGCTTTGGCGCCTTCGGTAAACACCTGCGCAACGTCGTTCCGGTGGTGGGCGGCGTCTTTCTGGGATCGCTGGTCAAGGTATGGAGCATCAATGATCCCAGCGTTCAGCTCGGTGCGCTGTTTGCAACCGCACTGTCTCCCATCAGTGGTCAGTTTGGCTGGCCATACGGCATTCTGATGGGCTTTCTGCACTCCTCGATGGTGCTCAACACCAGCATCCTGCACGGAGGACTGAACCTGTACAACAACGGTTTCTCCGCCGGCATCCTTGCGCTGATTATGGTGCCCATCATCGAAACCTTCCAAAAGCGTAAAAATCATATGTAATTTTATTTGACAGATAGACATTCAAAAAGAAAGGATTTTCCAGGTATGAATTTTACACGCAAAAAGGTGACCACCATCGTCGATGAACTGACCACCTTCTTCTTCTCGGTGGGCTCGGACGATATGGTCGTCAAAATCAAACAGAAACCGGACGGCTTCCACATCTTTTTCGCCAGCAATTTTGACCTCAGAATGCAGCGCGCTGTCGAGCATCTGGAAGAGTATCTGACCCGCGGACGCGCTCCT